>JBDUBN010000298.1:0-3749 GCA_040004085.1 Novosphingobium sp. | reverse complement strand
CGCCAATAATGTGATCACTAATTTCAGCGATATGAACTTTCACCGGGCAAAAAGATCACCATAACCATGACGCACACCTCCCCGCGCATCGCTCAACCGACTGAGGCCGTCGAGTTTTTAAGCTCGAATCCCCAGATTGAGTTTATCGAAGTTATATTCACTTCATTGGCTGGCGTGCCGCGCGGGAAGCGCGTTCGGCGCTCGGAGCTAGTCAACATTTACGAAAATGGCCGACTTTTCCCGAGCTCCATGCTGGTGGTCGACGTGACCGGGCAGGATTGCGAAGAAACCGGACTGGTCTGGGGCAATGGCGATCCAGATTTTTTGCTGCTGCCTGTGCCCGGCACCTTGGTCAAAGCGCCATGGCTGGGTGACGATGTCGCGCAAGTGATCACATCTATGTATAATCTGGACGGTTCGCTCAACGAGCTGGACCCCCGGCATGTGCTGCAAAGAGTGCTGGACCGGTTTACAGCGCTCAATATGACCCCGGTGGTCGCCTGCGAGATCGAGTATTATCTGGTCGATCCGGTGCGCGGCCCCTGCGGTGAATTGCGTCTTGCCTCGGCGCCCGGCAAGGCGAGTCCGCCAGATTCAATTGATGTTTTCAGTCTGCGCGAAGTGCAGGAGTTTGCGCCATTCTTCAAAGAACTATGGCGCATTGCCGATGTTCAGAACATCCCGCTCGAAGCGGTTATTTCCGAGTATGCCGCAGGACAGGTCGAATTGACCTTGCATCACGGCCCGGATGCCCTGCGCGCTGGCGATGAGGCGCTGATGTACAAGCGGCTTGCGCGCGGCTTGGCCGCGACACAGGGCATGGAGGCCACCTTCATGGCCAAGCCCTTCACCAATTCTGCCGGCAGCAGCATGCACCTGCACTTCAGCATCAACGATCCTGCGGGCGACAATATTTTTGCGAGTGAGGATCCACAAGGCACGCCCGTAATGCGCCATGCCATCGGTGGCCTGCGTGAGACACAGGCCGAAGCGTTCGGCATTTTTGCACCGAATGCCAATTCCTATCGGCGTTATCGCGCCAATTCCTATGCGCCAACAGCGCCGATCTGGGGTGTAAACAACCGATCGGTTTCATTGCGCGTGCCTGCAGGCCCTCCCAAGTCGCGCCATGTCGAGCATCGCTTTGCCGGCGCAGATGCCAATCCTTATCTGGCATTGGCCGCCATGCTGGCGGGTGTCCATCACGGCATTGTCAACCAGATCGATCCCGGCCCGCCCGTCGAAGGCGATGGCTACAAGGCTGCTGCGCAATCGACCCATCAGGTTCCCGGCAACTGGTATGCGGCGATTGATGCGCTCGATAAGTCGGACATCCTGCGTGACTATCTCGGCTCGCGCTTCGTCGACATGTTTTGCGCCGTCAAGCGTATCGAACAGGATCGCTTCTTCAGCGAGGTCACCTCACTGGATTATGACTGGTATCTCAAAACCGTCTGAGCCCGGCGTTCAGACAGGGGACAAAGCCGTGACTGATGCCATAGATGATCAGGCGATGTCCGCCCTGATAAGGCGGCGCGATGCCGCGTTTGGGCGTGGCGCCAAGCTCTTTTACGACAAGCCCCTGCATCTTGTGCGGGGCGAAGGTGTCTATCTGTTTGATACAAACGGGCGGCGCTATGTCGACATGTACAATAATGTGCCATGCGTCGGCCATGCCCATCCGCGCATTGTCGAGGCGATGGCTCGCCAACAGTCCACGATCAATACGCATAGCCGCTACCTGCATGAAAGCGCCATCGCGCTGGCCGAGCGGTTGACAAGCCTCCAGCGGGTGACCGATTGCGCGGTCTTCAGTTGCAGCGGCACCGAAGCTGTCGAAGTGGCCATCCGTATGGCGCAGATCGGCACCGGGGCGCGTGGGATCATCTGCACCAACCATACCTATCATGGCAATAATACCGTTGTCGGCGCGCTCACCAATTTGAGCGAAGAGGACAAGAGCCACCCTCACCTGCGCTCGATTCCCTTTCCTGAAACATTGCGCCCGGTCGTGCCCAATCTGTCCAGCGCTGCACTTGCCGATGTCTATATCGCCCGGCTCTGCACCGCGATCGAGGAATTGAAGGACAATGGTTCCGGCTTTGCCGCGCTGATCCTGTGCCCCATTCTGGCGAATGAAGGACTTCCCGATATCCCGGAAAGCTTCATGGTCAAGGCCGCCAGAATGGTCAAAGCGGCGGGTGGCCTGATCATCGCGGACGAAGTTCAGGCTGGCTATGGCCGCACCGGGCAATGGTGGGGCTATGATGCTGTCGGGCTGGTGCCGGACATTGTCGTGACAGGAAAGCCGATGGGTGCGGGCTTGCCACTGGCAGCCACCACAGGGAGCCGGGATCTGATCGAAGGTTTTCGCTCGGAAACCCGTTATTTCAACACCTTTGCCGCCAGCCCCTTGCAGGGCGCGGTTGGGCTTGCGGTGATTGAGACGCTGGAATCCGAAGGGATGATCGACAATGCCCGTGATGTTGGCGCGGCCCTGAAAGCCGGGCTGGTAGAGCGTGTCGGGCATTGGCAAGGACTTGGCGATGTGCGGGGCATCGGCCTGTTCATCGGAGCCGAATTTGTCGATGAAACGGGTGCGCCGAACGGTGCGCTCGCTTTTGACATTGTTTGCCGGTTGCGCGACCGGGGCTTTCTGACCTCGATTGATGGCGCCTTCAACAACATGGTCAAGGTTCGCCCGCCGCTCCCCCTCGCGCCGGGTGATGCCCGCGAATTTCTCGATGCCTTTGATGGCGTGATGAAAGAACTCCGTGGCTGATATGCTGACGATCGACTCCTACACCGATGCGGCAAATGCAGCTGCAGATGCTTTTGGTCTAAAGACGTCGGAACTGCGACCGATCTCAAATTCCGAGAATGTCGTGTTCCGTCTGCGAGAGGCGGAAACGGGCCAGCTTTACGCATTGCGCCTGCACCGCCCCGGTTATCACGCACTCGACACCCTTGTGTCAGAGCGCGCCTGGACCTCCGCTCTGGCCGAGAAGGGGATGATCGTGCCAACCGGGCGGCGTGCGAAAAATGGCGATTGGTATGTGCCGGTTGCCACACCGGACCCCCAACAAATGCGCTATGCCGGGGTCACGGTCTGGCACGAGGGGCATACGCTGGAAAGCAGGATCGGCGCTGATCGCGGGCCTGATAGCTGGCCGTGGTTTCGGCGGCTGGGCGCTTTGCTTGGCGAATTGCACACCAATACCGAGAATTGGGAAATTCCGGCAGACTTCGTTCGCCACAGGCTCGATATTGACGGTCTGATGGGCGAAACCCCATTTTGGGGTCGTTTTTGGGAAAGCGCCCTGCTCAACGAGCAAGAGCGTGTCCTGATGTGTACTGCACGCAAATGGATAACAGCGCGGCTGACCGAATTACAGGAGAACGGCGCAGCCTTTGGCCTGATCCATGCCGACAGTCATCTCGACAACGTATTGATCAGCGAGGATCGTCTGGGCCTCATCGATTTCGATGACTGCGCCTTTGGCTGGCAAGCCTTCGATCTTGGCGTTGCTCTGCACAGCAGTTGGAGCCATCCGGATTTCACAACGATCCGTGACCACTTTATCGCTGGCTATGAATCACAGCACCGATTGCCGCATGACATATTGCAACAATTGGACCTGTTCTTGCTCATTCGTTCGCTTCAGCTGGTGAGCTGGCGCGAGATGCGGCCCGATGTCGCGGCCAATCTGGCAAAAGAGCTTTGGATGCCAAAGCTCGCACAGGATATC
>JBDUBN010000297.1:0-3751 GCA_040004085.1 Novosphingobium sp. | reverse complement strand
CGGGCAATTGGCCGCCCCCAGGGAGCCTTGGTCTCGACCACCGCATGTCCGTTGCCAAGATCGCGCGCGCGGTTGATTTGATCCAGCGACTTGAGGTCGACCGCGTCTGCTCCGCCCAGTTCGTCCATCAAATAGCCAAAATAGGTTTCATGCGTTTCGGAGGCATGGAACCCGTCATTGCTGTTTTCGACCAGCAGTTTCCAGTTTGCCTTGATGCTGTATTCCTGCGTGCCACCAACGATTTCCATGCCATTCGGTGAATGGTCTGCAACCAAATCGAGGACCTCGGCGGCCCCGGCAAGATATTCTGCAAGGGGCCCGATGTCTGCATCATAGCTGATGAAGAAAAAGTCCCGATAGGAATCCAGTCGCGGCACTCGCGTCAGATCGACCGCACCGTTGCAATCAAAGCCATCGGGATAAGTGCCCGGACGGCTCTTGGTGGCGAACTTGCCGTTGTTGTTGAACGCCCAGCCATGATAAAAACACTTGAAACTGATAGCGTTCCCGGTTGGCTCCCGGACCACTTGCGCCCCGCGATGCGGGCAGACATTCAGGAATGCCTGATACTCGCCCTTGCGGCTGCGGTTGAAGATCAATTCTCGTCCGCCGACAAAGCGCGTGAGGTAGTCGTTGGGATTCTTCAATTCCGAGCCGTGGCCAAGATAGAGCCATGACCGATCAAAAATCCGCTCTCTTTCGAGAGCCAGCACTTCGGGACTTGTGAATGCTTCCCGGTTGACCTTGAACGTTCCAGCTTGCTGGTCATCCCGCACCCACTGGCCGACTTTACTGCCGGGCATTTCAACCGTTGCCATGCTATTCTCCCACGAGCCCCTTCAATGCCGGGCCGCATAGTGTAGCGGCGATTCGGAAGGCCTTGCTACCCGATCTTAGTACAAATGTTTCACTTTTGCCAATCCCAAAAGACGTGCGCAACAACTGCACGCAGACCATCATTTCTGCCTGAACCCGTCAGACATCGCCTGAGTAAAGGCGTAAAGTCGTGTGCACGGGCCAGTTGCGCGTCAGCAAACACTCGCGATCAACAGATATGCAGCAATTGCCCAGAGTCGATTGAAATTACACCGCGGATTTCTCACATTCAGTATCTTGATCGGATCCGCCGCGCATAGACTTGTGCGCCCTCAATCGGCTCAACGGGCGAGATACGCCAGCCGATTGTTCGGACAGAAGGATGACTTAGTTGATGGATCTGAATTAGAACAGTCGGGCAAATTAAGAGCTAGATTACCTGTCGGTCAGAACAGATTATGATCAACCGGCGCCGGGATGCGCCAATAACGTGTTTGGAGATGGATGTATGAGCGAGCGCCGGTTAGAAGGTAAGGTAGCCATCGTCACGGGTGCGGCTGGCGGTATGGGTCGCGGCTATGCTCTGCATCTGGCAAAGCTGGGGGCTGACATCGCCATTTTCGACAAAGACCTGGATGTCGGCAAGCGTAATGGCGAATATCCTGCCGAAAGCGTCGCTCAGGAGGTCCGTGACTTGGGCGGACGCGTGGTCGCCATCCAGGCGAACCTGTCGAACCGGGCCGAGGCGAAGGCCGCCGTTGAGCAGGCAGCGCATGAGCTGGGTCCGATCGATATTCTTGTCAACAATGCCGGTGGATTTATCACGCCCGCCAGTCGCAGCTTCGCCACCAATATTCCCGACGAAGACATCGAACTGCTGCTAGGCGCAAATTTCCTGAGCGCGGTCTATTGCTGCCAGGCAGCAGTGCCGTTGATGACGACTCCGGGTGGCTCCATCATCAACGTGGTGACGTTCGGTGTATTTGCCAGCGATTCCACTGGCCAAGGCTCCGTCTACAGTGCAGCGAAGGCCGCGCTGCACACCTATACTCGCCACCTCGCCGTTGAGGTCGGACCTTCCGGCATTCGAGCAAATTGCATCGCGCCAGGTCTGATCCTTACACCCCGCGTGGCGGCGGCTGCGGCTGAGCGCGGTTTGGGCACGAGCGACCAGACCAAGTCAATCCCGCTGCGCCGCCTCGGCACGGTTGACGATATGGTCGGCACGGTCGAATTTCTGGCCAGTGACATGTCCAAATACATTACTGGCGAATGCATACGTGTGACAGGCGGTCTGGGTCTCGCTGCGGTCTGATCAAAATTTCACGCCCCATTGTTTGGCGCGGCAATATGGTGAAAGTTTAAACGTGATTGAAGAACATCCTTTCATCGAAGTCGAGCGGCGCGAGGGTTATGCCATCGTCACGTTCAATCGGCCTGAACACCTTAATGCGCTGGTCCCGGAACTGCTTTCGTCATTTGACCGGGTCATGCAGGAACTGGATTCCGATCCCGGTATCTCAGCGGTGGTCCTTACCGGCAAAGGGAAGGCATTCTGCATCGGTCTCGACGTTGCGGTTTTGCAGGAAACCGGGGCCGAACCGTTCCTTCCCTTCAATCCCGCGCGGACGATCACCAGTTGGAATGGACCGGTCATCGCTGCCATCAATGGTCTCGCGGTCACTGGTGGATTCGAGATCACTGTGGCTTGCGACATCATTCTGGCGTCCGATACCGCGACCTTCATCGACACCCACTCGCGCGTCGGCCTGCTCCCTGGATGGGGACTGTCGGTTCGACTGCAACGGGCAATCGGTATCTACCGGGCGAAAGAGCTCGAATTGACTGGTCGGCGGCTTCCCGCTGCGGAGGCGGCCGAATGGGGTTTGGTCAATCGGGTAGTCCCGGCGGCCGAACTTATCGACGTCGCCTGCGAAATGGCTCGCACAATCGCCGCCGGCAAGACTGAACCCGGAGAGACGAAGTCGCTGGTGGACCGGGTCAGCATGGTGCCCATGGCCGAAGGACTCATCCTTGAGGAACAGATCGGTTTTGAACGGCAGGCCAGAAGCGGTCGCGACTTGTCGTTCGCCCATGCGGGTAAAGCGAGATGAGCGCCGCAGATGAACTCAGACGACACCCACGCCAACCGGCACGTGTCAGCGCGTGAGATAGAAACCTTCAATAATTTCAACTGGAGAGTAGTAAAATGAGCTTGGAAACTAAATTCGTCGATGTTGACGGTGCCCGCATTGCCTATGTCGAAATCGGCACCGGCAAGCCCACCATTCTGCTGCAGGGCGGCGGCCCGGGTGCCAGCGGCATCAGCAACTATCGCCGCAATGTCGATGAACTTTCGGTCGGCCGCCGGCTGATCATTCCTGACCTGCCCGGCTATGGCGACAGCGAAGACAAGCTTGGCTTCGAGGACATGTACAAGGCACTCGGCAAATTCCTCGTGCACTTCTTGGACGCACTTGGTCTCGAAAAAGTCGATTGCGTAGGCAATTCGATGGGCGGCATGACCACGATGGGCGGCGTTATCCTTGCTCCAGAGCGCTTCAACAAGATTGTGCTGATGGGACCGGCTGGCTTTTTACCTGCTTTCACGCCCCTGCCAACAGAAGGCATGCGCCGTATGGGTGCATGCATGACGGGCGAAGGCCCTACACGCGAGAAGATGCGCGGCGTAATCGAGTGCCTGGTCAATGACACTTCATTCATCACCGATGAACTGCTTGACGAACGCGTGGCAGCGGCGAAACTTCCGGGACGGTTCCAGCCTTTCGCACGTCCGTTCGGCGAAATGTGGCGCGAAGATCTGCGCAGTCTCAAGCACGAGATTCTGCTGATCTGGGGCCGCGAAGATCGCGTCGTTCCGCTCGATATCGCACCCGGCCTGATGCAAAGTTTCGACAATGCGGAACTCTACATC
>JBDUBN010000296.1:0-3788 GCA_040004085.1 Novosphingobium sp. | reverse complement strand
GTCGGAGCAACGCTGTTTCCGCATAACTCGGCACTTGGAGCGACCCGCGATCCCGAACTGATCCGGCGCATCGGCGAAGCAACCGCGCAGGAAACCGCAGCGGCGGGAATCCACTGGGCCTTCGGACCCACCGTCACCGTCCCGCAGAACGACCGCTGGGGCCGGACTTACGAAGGCTATTCGGAAGACCCGGCAGTGGTTCGGGCATATTCGGGCAAGATGGTCCTGGGCCTTCAGGGTCGGCCAGGTCAAGACACGATCCAGGACGGTCATGTCTCGGCGAGCGTAAAGCACTTCCTGGGCGATGGAGGAACCACCAACGGGATCGATCAGGGCGATACAGATGTGCCCGAAAGCACGCTCATCTCGGTTCATTCGGCTGGCTATCCTCCGGCAATAAATGCTGGGGTTTACACCGTCATGGCGAGCTTCAACAGCTGGCGCGGGGTCAAGATGCACGGCAATAAGGGCCTTCTCACCGACGTGCTGAAGGGGCGCATGGGCTTCGACGGGTTCGTGGTTGGAGACTGGAACGGGCACGGGCAAGTGCCGGGATGCACCAGCACCGATTGCGCGACCGCCTTCAATGCGGGGCTCGATATGGCTATGGCTCCCGACAGCTGGAAGGACCTGTTCGACAACACGGTGGCCGAGGCTCGGCGCGGTGAAATTCCGATGGCCAGGATCGACGATGCGGTGCGCCGAATCTTGCGAGTAAAGTTCAAACTCGGACTGTTCGAAAAGGCGCGCCCCTATGAAAGCCGCCCCAACATCATCGGTTCAGCCGAGCATCGCGCTCTGGCGCGCGAAGCGGTGCGCAAGTCGCTGGTCTTGCTCAAGAACGAAGGCGTTCTGCCAATCAAATCCTCCGCCGATGTGCTTGTCGCTGGCGAAGGGGCGGACAGCATCAGTCAACAATCCGGTGGCTGGTCGCTATCGTGGCAAGGCGACGGTAACACCAACGCCGATTTTCCCAACGGACAGTCGATCTATTCGGGCATTGCCCAAGCCATGGCCAAGGGCGGCGGCACTGCGACACTTAGTGTCGACGGCAGCTTCACAAAAAAGCCCGATGTGGCAATCGTGGTCTTCGGCGAACATCCATACGCCGAAGGTCTGGGCGATATTCGCACTCTGGAATTCGAAGCGGGCGACAAGAAATCGCTGGCCTTGCTGAAAAAGCTCAAGGCCGCCGGAATTCCTGTGGTTTCGGTGTTTCTTTCGGGCCGACCGCTGTGGGTCAATCCCGAGATCAACCAGTCCGATGCATTCGTCGCAAGCTGGCTACCGGGCAGCGAGGGCGGCGGTGTGGCCGATGTGATCATTGGCGACCCCAAAGGCCGGCCGCGCAATGATTTTAGTGGTCGACTTTCCTATTCGTGGCCCAAATTCGCTGGCCAATTCGCGCTTAACAAGGGGCAGCGAGGCTACAACCCATTGTTCCCGTTCGGCTACGGCCTTGGCTATGGTCGGCCTGTACATCTCGGTCGGTTGAGCGAAGTGCCGGGCCTGAAACTGACTTCATCCAACAAGACCAATTTTTTCAAGGATGGTGCGGTCTCGGCCCCCTTCGGGCTATTGCTTGGTCTAGGGATGACATCTCGCAAAGTCGATTCGCCCAGCCGTCAGGAAGGCGCGATCCAGTTCGAGTGGATACCCGGGCAATCGGCAAAAGCTTCGATCGACGGCCAGGACCTCGACCTCAGCTTTGAAACCAACGCGGACCTGATGCTTGAGCTGAATTATCGGGTCGATCGTGCGCCGGCTGGCCGGACCACCTTGGCGATGGGCTGGGGCACAGTCGATGCGAGCGCTCTGTTCGCGGCGGAAGGCAACTGGCAGACCGTGCATATCCCGCTCAAGTGCTTCGTCAAGCGCGGAGCGTCCATGGGGCATATCCATCCGGTCTGGACTCTGGCGGCAAGCGGTCCGTTCCGCGTTTCGTTCTCGGAAATCAGGCTGGTTCCCCAGGTCCCCGGCGGGATTTGCCCCGATGCCCCAAAGTGATCTGATCGACCGTTCGAGCAATCCACCTCAACAAGGGAAACAATATATGCCGAGTTTGATACGCTGCTGCATGATCGCAGCCGCCTTCATCGGCTTCGGCCAGGTCGCAGCCGCCCAAACTGCGCCACTTCCCAGAATTGAAGCGGTCAACGGACGGCACGCGCTGATTGTCGAGGGCAAGCCATTCCTGATGCTTGGAGCGCAGATCAACAACAGCTCCAACTATCCCGCAATGCTTCCCGAGGTGTGGCCGGTCATCAGCAAGCTGCATGTGAACACCGTCGAGGTCCCTGTCGCCTGGGAGCAAATCGAGCGGAAAGAAGGCCAGTTCGATTTCTCGTTCCTCGACGCGCTGCTGCCGCAGGCCCGGGCCAACAATGTCCATATCGTCCTGCTCTGGTTCGGGACCTGGAAGAACACCGCACCCGGCTACACGCCTGAGTGGGTGAAGCTCGATCCGCACCGTTTTCCCCATATGATCAATGCGAAAGGTGAGACTTATTATCCACTTTCTCCGCATTCCCGCTCGACCCTCGAAGCCGACAAGCGCGCCTTCGTGAAGCTAATGGAGTACCTGAAAAAGTACGACCCGCAGAACACGGTGATCATGGTCCAGCCAGAAAATGAGACCGGCACTTATGGCAGCGTTCGCGATTATTCACCGGTGGCGCAAAAGCTGTTCGATGGCCCGGTTCCCCAACCGCTTCTGAAGCAAATGCACAAATCGCCCGGCACCTGGCGGCAGGTGTTTGGCAAGGACGCCGACGAATTCTTCCACGCCTGGTCGATCGCCAGCTACGTCAACGAAATTGCGGCCGCGGGTAAGGCGGTGAAGCCGCTGCCGATGTATATGAACGCGGCACTCGCGTCCGCCTTTGGTCGGCAAGATCCGAACACCTACTCGAGCGGCGGCCCGGTCCACTTCGTCATCGACGTCTACAAGGCTGCGGCCCCGTCGATCGATTTCCTGGCACCCGACATCTACGTCCGAGATTATGCATCATATCTGGAGTATCTGCGGCTCTACAAGCGCCCGGACAATGCCTTGTTTGTCCCTGAAACGGGGAACGCACCAGAATTTGCGCGATACTTTTTCCCGGTGGTTGGGAGCGGCTCGATCGGCTTCTCGCCATTCGGAATGGACGATACCGGCTATTACAACTTCCCGTTGGGAGGAAAAGATCTAGGCCCGGCAACGCTCGAACTGTTCGCCCGCAACAACCGCATTTTCGCTCCGATGCAGCGGGAATGGGCGCAGTGGGCGCTGGAGGGTAAGACCTGGGGTGCGGCCGAACCGACCGACCCCAAGGCCGAGCACACCCAGACACTTGATCTGGGCAAATACAAGGTCACCGCAACCTTCGGACAATGGCAGTTCGGGTCCGACAAGCCGACCGGTAACCCAGAGCCGACTGGCGGCGTCGCGGTCGCCCAGATCAACGACGACGAGTACATCGTGACTGGGTTCCGCAGCCGCATCTCCTTCGGGCTGGCGCACCCCGCCGGGCTTGAATCGATGATGATCCTGCGTGTGGAGGAAGGCCGCTTCGAAAACGGCAAATGGATCTTCCGCCGCGTCTGGAACGGGGATGAGACCGACTACGGCCTGAACTTCACTGACCGTGACCAAGTTCTGCGGGTGAAGCTCACCAGCTATCGCGGCACTCCACCGATCCCGGTCGGCAATCCCAACTGACCGATCGCTTGGAACCGCACATGGAATCCGCGTTCATAGCCATCGATTGGGGAACGACCAATCGGCGCGCCTACTTGATCGACAA
>JBDUBN010000032.1:0-12822 GCA_040004085.1 Novosphingobium sp. | reverse complement strand
GGGATTTGTCCTTCTGCTAATCCAGTCGGCGAATACGTGTTTCAACCGGCTGTTGGTGAAGGAACGAACCCCGCTTTGGATTTAATCCATCCGTTGCGCAGATTTTTTCAGATGCCCTTGCGGCAAGCTCCACACAGCACCCCGCGCCCGGCCTGCCCGCGTATTTGCACTGCTTCTGCGTCCGCCCGCGCCAGCGCTGCAGCGGGATTTTCCCCCGCACGGCCCAGCGCCGCGATCCGCGCCGCCACCAACGGAGCGGCAAACGATGTCCCGCGCAGTTTCTGGGGCCGACCGTCCAGTCCCATTGCAGTCATGTCAGCACCCGGAGCTGCATAATCCAGATGGCTTGCCCGGCCAGCCTCAATCAGCACGCGGCCATGTCCATCGACGCCCGTCACCGCGACGACGCCCGGATAGGATGCCGGATAGGCGAGCGGCGCGGCTGCGCCATCGTTGCCAACGGCCGCCGCGACTATCATACCGCGCGCCCGGGCCGCGACAACCGCGCGCTCCAGCAGCGGATTGGCCGGGCCGATCAGGCTGATCGACACCACCGAAACCCGGCCCGCTGCCATCCACCCCAGCGCTTTGGCAATCGCCAACGCATTGCCGCCTGCCGGATCAGTGCCATAGACATCGGCCACGTAAATGCGCGCGGTGCCCGCTCCGGCCAGCAGCGAGGCAATCGCCTGCCCATGCCCGTTGGCACGCGGCGCGCCAGCGGCAAAGCCAGCCTGCGAGGCAATCCGCGGCCCCGGCAATGCGCCGCCGTCGATAATGCCAACGGTGCCGCCGCGCGGCGGCGAACTGCTCGCAACGCCGTTGTTCGGCGCAGATTGCACCGCCCCGCCGGGGAAATGGATTTGGTCGGCACTGATCTGCTTGTCCGGCAGCAATCGGCGCAGCTGGCGCGTGGCCGAGGCGAGGCTCGTGCCGGACGGCGTGCCGAGCCGGGCATAGCGGACACCCAGTTCGTCAAGCGCGCCCTGCTCTATCAGCCGATATCCCGAATCCGCCGCCCGAGTAATCGAGGCGGCATCAGGATCGAGCAACAGGACCTCGCCCGCGCGGGCTGGCTGATCGGCGTCGTCGAATTCTACCGAAGTCCGGTTCCTGTGAACAAATGTCTGGAGTCTGGATACCCGGTCGCTTGCCAGCGTGGCAGCGTCTCGCAGCGTGCCCAGCGCGGGTCTGACGGCGTCATTCAATGTAGCGCCCACTCGCCCAACCACCCCGCCCAGGTCCGGCAGAGCAAGCTGCGCGCCCGCCGCGCCCGAGGCACCCAGCAGCAAAGCCGCCAACAACACGCGAGACCACTTTCGCACCGGCTTGTTCCTGATCCAAAAAAATTGCAGTGACGTGGATGAAACGCAGCACTGCATCCGTTTCATCCACAAGCAAGGCCAAAAGGTGTGACATCAGCCCATTTCGGCGAAGAACTCGTGAAGCTGCTGCCACGCATGCGGCGCTTCGCACGAGGGCTCGCCCGCGACGGCGCGGATGGCGACGACTTGTGCCAGGCGACGATTGAACGCGCGCTGAAGTCCTCCCATCAGTGGGAAGAAGGATCGCGCCTTGATGCTTGGGTGTACCGGATCATGCGCAATTTGTGGATCGACGAGACCCGCTCACGCCAGCGCCGCGGCCAGACCTTTGCGCCTGAAGCGGCGGGCGAGCATGTCGGCTTCGCTGGCGATGCAGCCATTGAGGCAGCGGTCGAGCTGGGCAACGTCGGCCGCGCGATGGCGCGTTTGCCCGAACAACAGCGCGAAGCCGTGTTGCTCGTGATGGTCGAAGGTTTCGGCTATAAAGAGGCCGCCGAGATCATCGGGTGCCCGATAGGCACGCTGACATCGCGCCTGCTGCGCGGGCGTGAGGCGCTCATGCGGGAGCTTGGAGAAACGCCATGACCATCACCCCGGAAGAGATCATGGCCTATGTCGATGGCGAACTGGACGAGGCGGAGCGCAACCGGGTTACCCTGGCGGCGCTGGCAGATATGGATCTTGCCGAAAAGATCACGGCAGAGCGCGCGCTGCGTGAACGGCTGACCTCGCACTTCGCAGCTGTCGTCGATGCGCCGGTTCCAGCCGCATGGGAGCAAACCATTCGTGATGCCGCTGCGCCCGAGGTGATAGATCTTGCCGCCGCCCGCCAGGGCAAGGCCGCCGCGACAGCACCGCCGCGCTGGCGGGAGCGTTCGTGGATGGGCGCTGCCTTGGCGGCGTCGCTGGTGCTGGGCGTGTTCGTCGGCGGCCAGTGGCAGGGCGCTGGGAACGCTGGGCCGATTGTGGCGAAGGACGGTGTGTTGCGGCCTTCCGGCACCCTCGCCACGGCGCTCGATGTGCAACTTGCCTCGGACCAGACCGGTGCGCCGCTCCGCATAGTGGCGACGTTTCAACGCACCGGCGGCGACATTTGCCGCACGTTTTCCGGGCCGCAAGCATCGGGCATTGCCTGCCGTGACAAGGCCGGATGGCAACTGGAACACCTGATGCCCGGCAGCATCCGCAACGCGCAGGCCTATCAGCAAGCCGGATCGCACGACGCCGAATTGATGGAATTGACCCAGAACATGGCCGCCGGAGAGCCGCTCGATCCCGCACAGGAGCGTAAGGCGAAAGCCAGAGGCTGGCGCTGAACGCCTAACGGGTAAGCGCCGCCACGTCCGCCGCTTGGCTGCCCATGCTCAGCGCCACCGCCTCGGCGACCTTGATCCCGTCCACTGCGGCGGAGAGGATACCCCCCGCATAGCCCGCGCCTTCGCCAGCCGGGAACAGCCCGATGGTGTTCAGGCTTTGCAAATTGTCGCTGCGCGTAAAGCGGACGGGCGACGAGGTGCGCGTCTCCACCCCGGTCATCAGAACATCGGGATGATCATAACCCGGAATCTGGCGGCCAAACACCGGCAGCGCCTCACGCATCGCCGTCACCGCGAATTCGGGCAGGCAAGTCGCCAGATCGGTCAGTTGCACCCCCGGCCGGTAGGACGGCGTGACCACGCCCAGCGTATCCGATGGTCGCCCCGCAAGGAAGTCGCCCAGTTTCTGCGCGGGGGCCTTGTAGTTCGATCCGCCCGCGACATAGGCCATCGATTCCCAGTGCCGTTGCAGCGCCACCCCGGCCAGCGGATCGCCGGGATAGTCGCGCTCCGGATCGATGGCGACGACAAGCCCGGAGTTGGCGTTGCGCTCATTGCGCGAATATTGGCTCATGCCGTTGGTGGCGACGCGGCCCTCTTCCGATGTCGCGGCAACCACCGTTCCGCCGGGGCACATGCAAAAGCTGTAAACCGTGCGGCCATTTTGGCAGTGATGCGAGATGTGATACTCGGCCGCGCCCAGGATATCATTGCCAGCATCGACGCCAAAGCGCGACCGGTCGATCCACGATTGCGGGTGCTCGATCCGGACGCCCATCGAAAACGGCTTGGCCTCGACATGCACGCCCGCAGCATGGAGCATCGCGAAAGTGTCGCGCGCGGAGTGACCGATGGCCAGCACGACATGGTCCGCCTCAAGATATTCGCCGCCATTCAGATGCAGCCCGCGCACGCGCCGCTCACCGCCTGTGTCCGTGACGATATCA
The DNA here is from genome assembly GCA_040004085.1 of Novosphingobium sp. Taxonomy (GTDB): domain Bacteria; phylum Pseudomonadota; class Alphaproteobacteria; order Sphingomonadales; family Sphingomonadaceae; genus Novosphingobium. The sequence continues at coordinate 9,234 of JBDUBN010000032.1, read as the reverse complement.
ATCCCGTCGACACGGCTTGAGAACTGGTATTCACCGCCCAGCGCCTCGACGCTCTCACGCATGCTTTCGACCATCGTCACCAGCCGGAAGGTGCCGATATGCGGGTGCGCCTCAGTGAGGATTTCCGCGGGCGCGCCAGCCTTGACGAACTCGGTCAGCACCTTGCGGTCGCGGTTGTGCAAGTCCTTGGTCCGGCTGTAGAGTTTGCCGTCCGAAAAGGTACCCGCGCCGCCTTCGCCAAACTGGGCATTGGATTCAGGATTGAGCACGCTGCGCCGCCACAACCCCCAAGTGTCTTTTGTGCGCTCTCGCACCACCTTGCCGCGATCAAGGATGATCGGGCGCAGGCCCATCTGGGCAAGGATCAATCCGGCAAACAGCCCGCACGGCCCCGCGCCGATCACCACCGGGCGCTTTGCCGGAACTGCTTGCGGGGGAGCAGCGACGAACTGATAGCGGGTGTCCGGCGTACGCTGCACGTGGCGGTCCTTGCGAAACCGCTCAAGCACCGCAGCCTCACCCTTGACGTTCACGTCGACTGAATAGACCAGCAGGATGTTCTTCTTGTCGCGCGCGTCATGGCCCCGCCGCGCAACCGTATGCCCGGTCAGTTCTCGCGGCGTGATCCGCAGCCGCTTGCAGATCGCGGCGGGTAGTGCTTCGTCCGGATGATGGAGGGGCAGCGTCAGTTCGGTGATGCGCAACATGGGGCGGCTTTAGAGAGTGCGCGCGCCGAATGCCAGACCAAGATCAGGACGGAGCGCAGCGCCGGCAACAGTGGCTTGATCTTGTCGATCCGTGAAGGCCCCTCCCTTGCGGAATATCCCGCTTGTGTCGCGCGGCGAAAACAATTATTGCTATGCCTAATAGCTAAATGGAAGAGGTCTGCCATGGAATTTTCGCGCATCAACCCGCTGACCGGAGAAGTCGCCTCGGTCGCTCCGGCCATGACGACCGAACAAGTCCGGGCCATCGCCGCCCGCGCGGGTGCGGCGTTTCCGGCATGGGCAGCGCAAGGGCCGAACGCCCGCCGCGCCGTGTTGATGAAAGCTGCCGCAGCGCTTGAAGGTAAGAAGGATGCGTTCGTCGCCGCGATGATGGCGGAAACCGGATCGACCGTCGGGTGGGCGATGTTCAATCTCACTCTGGCCGCCGGAGTGGTCCGCGAAGCCGCTGCGCTGACCACGCAGATCGCCGGTGAAGTGATCCCTTCAGACAAGCCGGGCTGCCTGTCGATGGCGCTGAAGGAGCCGGTCGGCGTCATAGTCGGAATTGCGCCATGGAACGCGCCAATCATTCTGGGCGTGCGGGCAATTGCGGTGCCGCTGGCTTGCGGCAATTCTGTGATCCTGAAGGCGAGCGAGACTTGCCCGCAAGTGCACGCGCTGATCATCGAAGCCTTTGCCGAGGCCGGGTTCCCGGACAACGTCGTCAACGTCGTCACCAACGCGCCGCAGGATGCTGGCGAGATTGTCGGCGCGCTGATCGATGCGCCAGAGGTCAAGCGGATCAACTTCACCGGATCAACGCACGTCGGCCGGATCATCGCCAAGCGCGCCGCCGAGCATCTCAAGCCCTGCCTGCTCGAACTGGGCGGCAAAGCGCCGCTCTTGGTACTGACCGACGCCGATCTGGACGAGGCGGTGAAAGCCGCAGCGTTCGGCGCGTTCATGAATCAGGGCCAGATCTGCATGTCGACCGAGCGGATCATTGTGGTGGATAGCGTGGCCGACGCCTTTATCGCCAAGTTCGCGGCGAAAGCACAGGCCCTGCCTGCTGGCGACCCGCGTCAGGGCAACACGCCGCTGGGCGCGGTGATTGATCGCAAGACCGTCGACCACGTCAACGCGCTGATCGACGATGCGGTGGCCAAGGGTGCAGCCGTGGTCGCCGGGGGCAAGGGTGACAGCGTGCTGATGCCCGCAACCGTAGTGGCCGGAGTGACCGCCGGCATGAACCTCTACCGCGACGAAAGCTTCGGACCGGTGGTCGCGGTGATCCGTGCCCGCGACGAGGAACACGCCATCGAACTGGCCAACGACAGCGACTACGGTCTGTCCGCCGCCGTTTTCACCCGCGACACCGCCCGGGGTCTGGCCGTGGCACGCCGGATCAAGTCCGGCATTTGCCACGTCAACGGACCAACCGTGCATGACGAAGCCCAGATGCCGTTCGGAGGCGTCGGCGCGTCAGGGTATGGACGTTTTGGCGGCCGGCAGGGGATCGACAGCTTCACCGAAACGCGCTGGATCACAATTGAGACTCAGCCAGGGCATTATCCGATCTGACGTAGCTCCCCAGTGCTTGCGGGGGCGAGCTAACCGCCAAGCGCGTGCAATGCCGGAACAAAGTGTTCGCGGTGCGCGGCGGGTATTCGTTCCATCAGGTCCGCTTCGAACTGCTCGGTAATCGCGCGGACCTTGGCCAGTCGTTCGGCCCCGGCTGCGGTCAGAACGATTGCCTGCGATTTCCGGTCAAGCGGCTCGCGGCGGATCAGGCCGTCGTTCTCCAGCCTTGCCAGCAACGGCACCATGTTGGCACGCTGGACATCGATGATCCGGCCAATCTCGCTTGAGGTGAGATCGGGGCGTTCACCCACCAGCAGCAGCACCGTGGCATGGACAATGCGCAGATCGACCGCGACCAGCCTAGACGAAAGCTCGGCCATCATCGTGTTTGCTGCGCGGCGCAGGGCGTAACCCGGCAGCGCCGCCAGCGCAGCATCAGCCCGCAATGGTCCGTCAGGCTCAAATGTGTTGGCAACTGAAGCGGCAGGGGTGGCCAAACTGAACTCCTTCGAATGCTATTGACTGGCGTAAATTTATTGCTATCGCACATAGCAATAATAGTCCAGTCTTGTTGGGAGCTATGCCATGACCGAGCGTGCCGAAGAAGATACCGTCGCTTATTTTGTTGAAAACCGCATCGCCTGGGTCTCGTTCAATCGCCCGGAAAAGCGCAATTGCATGAGCCCCAAGCTAAACCGCCAAATGATGCGCGTGCTTGATGAGTTAGAGTTCCGCGACGATGTCGGAGTACTGGTCCTCACTGGAGAGGGCGATGCTTTTTCCGCCGGAATGGACCTGCAGGAGTACTTTCGCGACAACGAAGCAATAGGATTGAGCGCGATCCGCAAGTCGCAGCGCGAGGCCTATGGCTGGTGGGACCGGCTGCGCTGGTATGAAAAGCCAACCATCGGCATGGTAGGCGGCTGGGCATTTGGCGGCGCCTATGGTCCGCTGCACGCGCTCGACATCGTTATTGCGGCCGATGAGGCAACCTTCGGTTTGTCCGAGATCAACTGGGGCATCCTGCCCGGCGGCGGTGCCAGCAAGGTCGCGCAGGAACTGATGCCGTTCCGCAAGGCCATCTACCACGCGATGATGGGCGAGAATCTCACCGGCAAGCAGGCGGAAGAACAAGGTCTGGTCACTGAGAGCGTGCCCGCAGATCAGCTTAAGGCGCGCGTGGTTGCCGTCGCAGAAGTGCTGCTCAAGAAGGACCAGAATGCCTTGCGCTCGACAAAGTGGGCCATGCGCCGGATGAGCGAGATGACTTTTGACAACGCGATGGACTATCTGATCCGCGTGCAAGAAGGCCTCAACGGAATGGGCGGCACTGCGGCACGCAAGGAAGCGACCAAGCAGTTCCTCGACGACAAGACCTTCAAGCCGGGTCTCGGCGCGTTCGACGCCTCGAAGGTCAAGGCGTAAGCAGTTATCGGGAGGATTAACTGATGGGCCCCGAACGCGATGAGAACGGACCTGACGCGAAAATCCCCGACGCGCGCATGATAGCCCGATTGCTGCGGCCCAAGTCGGTCGCAGTAGTGGGCGCGAGCGACAAGCCGGGAGCGCTGGGCGCTTCGGTGCTTGGCAATCTGGATCGCAACGGGTTCAGCGGCGAGGTCTATCCGATCAATCCGAACCGCGAAACAATCGGCGCGCGCAAGTGTCTCGCCTCGGTCGATCAGTTGCCAGAAGGCGTGGATGTTGCCGTGCTGGCGATCCCGCAGGCTGGCGTGCTGGATGCCTTGCGCGGCCTTGCAGCACGCGGCTGCGGCGCCGCGATCATTTTTTCCGCCGGGTTTGCCGAAGACGGCGCGGAAGGATTGGCCCGACAGGCCGAGATCGCCCGGATCGCCGCCGTTGCCGGGATGGTGATCGAGGGTCCGAACTGCCTCGGTCTGGTCAATCACGTAGACGGCATTCCGCTGACGTTCGTGGAAACCGAATGCGTTGCTCCGGGAGGCCGCAAAGCGATCGCCGTCGTCTCGCAATCGGGCGCAATGGCCGCCGTGCTGTGCACCACATTGCAATCGCGCGAAATGGCGCTGAGCTATTCGGTATCGACCGGCAACGAGGCGGCATCCGGCGTCGAGGATTACGTCGACTGGCTGGTCGACGAGCCGAACACCCACGTCATCGCGATGATCGTCGAACAGTTTCGCGCGCCCCGACGCTTTATGGCCGCAGCACGGCGTGCCCGGGCGGCGGGCAAGCAGATCGTCCTGCTGCATCCCGGCAAATCGAGCGCCGCGCGCGAATCCGCCGCGACGCATACCGGCGCGATGGCGGGCGATTACCTGCTGATGCGCGCCAAAGTTGAACGTACCGGCGTGGTCTTTGCCGAGACGCTGGAAGAACTGGGCGACATCGCCGAAATCCTGATCCGCTGCCCAATGCTGACGCGGCCCGCGCTGGCGGTGCTGGGCGAATCGGGCGCGTTCAAGGCGCTGACGCTTGATCTGGCGGAAGAGCTGGGCCTGCCGCTCGCCGCTCTGAACGATGATGATTCCCCCGCCCTGCGCGCGGCGCTGCCACCGTTCGTACCGGTGAGCAATCCGCTCGACATCACCGCGCAAGGCCTCAGCCAGCCGCAAATCTACACTCACACCTTAAACGCACTGCTGGACGACGAACGCGTTGGCGGCATCATCTGCGGCATTATTCAGGGTGATCCGGTGACCTCCGGGATCAAGGTTCCCGCGATCCTTGCCGCGGTTGACGGGAGAGAGGCCACCAAGCCGCTGGTCTTTGTCGGGCTGGACGAAGGCGCTGGCATACCCGCCGAATTCATCGCCAGCTTGCGCAAGCTGGGCGTGCCGTGGTTTCCATCGAGCGAGCGGGCCTTCCGGGCGCTCACCCGGCTTGGCCGACTGGCCGTGCGTGACTTGTCCGACCACACGCCCGCACCCACGCCGGTTCCGGGCCTTGCCGAGATCGTCGGCACCGTGCCCGAATACCGCGCCAAGGCGCTGCTCGGCCCGCTGGGCGTGCCCTTCCCCAAGGGGCGCTTTGCCGCCAGCGCTGCCGATGCAGTCTCAGTTGCCGAGGCGCTTGGCTATCCGGTGGCGATGAAGGCGCAGGCCGCCGCGCTCAGCCACAAGAGCGATGCGGGCGGCGTTGCGCTCAATCTGGCCGATGCCGCCGCCGTAGTCGCCGCATGGAATGCGATGCATGCCAGCGTCGCTGCCTATGATGCCACCATTACGCTCGACGGTGTGTTGATCGAGGCGATGGGCCAGCGCGGAACCGAGATGATTGTCGGCGCGCGCAACGATCCCGAATGGGGGCCGGTGGTGCTGGTCGGCCTTGGCGGCGTGACGGCGGAAATCCTCAAGGATGTGCGTCTGATCACCCCGGACCTGTCCGAAGCGGCGATCACCGCCGAACTGATGCAGCTAAAAAGCGCGGCCCTGCTGACCGGCTGGCGCGGCGCCCCGGCGCTTGACGTGCCAGCGCTGGTACGGCTGGTGCGCACCGTGCTGGGCATATTGTGCGCCGAACCGTCCCTGGTGGAACTGGACCTCAATCCAGTGATGGTTTTTCCGCTGGGCCAGGGCATCATAGCCCTTGATGCGTTGATCATCGCCCAATAATTGCCGAGCGCCAGTAACGATTTGCAGAATTGCTCCAGCCAAAAAAAGGGCGGGGCAACGGGAGAGAATGCGATGGCGACGACGGCAGCAGAACCCCGGGGGTCGCGGCGGTCATGGCCGGAGGCTCGGTATTGGCGGCAATCGCAGTGATGACGCTGCCAAAGCAAACCGCCGAGGGTCATTAGGCCCCCGGCCATCTGCTCATTTTGGTCTGCTCACTTCCGGTTGTCGAGTGCGTACGGCCCGGCCCCGGCGGCTGAAAGAAACAGGAAAACAAAGCAGTAGAGATAGGCCGCCTCGCCCATGTTGGTGGCGGGAACGATCCCGTTTGGCGCGTGGACCATCCAGAACGCCACCGCCATCTCCCCCGCGAGCAGAAAGGCGGCGGGGCGGGTGAACAGACCGATCAGCACCAGCAAACCGCCGACCAGTTCCAGAAGACCAGTGGCGCCCATGAATGACAGCGGAGAGACCGGCATCGCCCCCATGTCTGCGGGCGCGGCGGGAACACCCAGCAACTTCATCGTCCCGTGCGACATGAATGAAAGGCCGGCAGCGATACGCAACAGCGCGTGAAACGGCCCGGAAAAGCGCGCGAATTTCAAAGGGTCAGCGTTCATGAGTAACTCTCCCGCAAGATCAAATTATGGGTTGAACAGCTTGTCTAGAGAACCTTGAAAAAGTCAATTTCCACGCTGTCTGATCTTCTGACTCCTCTGGCTACGAACACCGATTTCTGCAGCCAGTCGTGCGTTGTTCCGCTGACCTTGAACCTCGTATCAGCGTTAATGGGGATGCCCATGACCGGCAACCATATTCACGATGTGCATGGTGATCTACGCCGCTTTACCTGGTCGAGTCACCAGTCTTGCAGGCCAAAACAAAGCCCCGCCGGATTGCTCTGACGGGGCTTTTGTATGGGTGCGAATGGCGCCCTCCTGCGCCCCCTCCCGCGAACGGGAAGGGGTAAGGGATGGCTTATTCGGCTTCGTCGCTCTTGATCAGGTAATCACCGGCATCGGCGTCAGTGCCATGGGTTTCACCTTCGACCATGGCCAACGGATCGTCGCCGATAGCGGCTTCCGGTCCCTGAGCCAGCTCTGCCGCGTGCTCGTCCGCTGCCGAGTTCGGAGCGACCAGCACTTCCTGCAGCTTACGATACTGCGCACGGAGCGCGGCATCGCGGCTGGAGGCGGCAACGCGCAGACGGTTCATGCCTGCGCCAGTACCGGCGGGGATGAGACGACCGACGATGACGTTTTCCTTCAGGCCGATCAGGCTGTCCTTCTTGCCCTCAACCGCCGCCTGCGTCAGCACGCGGGTGGTTTCCTGGAACGACGCCGCCGAGATGAACGAACGCGTCTGCAGCGAAGCCTTGGTGATCCCGAGCAGGATCGGCTTGCCACTGGCCGGGCGCTGACCGGGGGCCAGCTTGGCGTTGTATTCGTTCATTTCTTCGTAATCGAGCTGTTCGGCAACCAAGAGGGTGGTGTCGCCGCCGTCGGTGATTTCAACCTTCTGCAGCATCTGGCGAACGATCACCTCGATGTGCTTGTCGTTGATCTTCACGCCCTGCAGACGATAGACTTCCTGAATTTCCGCGACGAGGTATTCGGCCAAAGCCTCAACGCCCATCACTTCCAGAATGTCATGTGGATCAGGCGAACCGGAAATCAGGTTGTCGCCCTTCTTGACCCAGTCACCTTCCTGCACGTCGATCACCCGGCTCTTGGGGATCAGGTATTCCACCGGATCTCCCTCTTCCGGAACGATCGCGATCTTGCGCTTGGCCTTGTAATCGCGAACGAATTCGACACGGCCAGCGATCTTGGCGATGACCGAATTGTCCTTGGGCTTACGCGCTTCGAACAGTTCGGCAACGCGCGGCAGACCGCCGGTGATGTCACGGGTCTTGGCGGCTTCGCGGCTGGCACGGGCCAGAACTTCTCCGGCTTCGACCGCCTGGCCATCTTCGACCGACAGCGTAGTGCCCGGCGCCAGCAGGTAACGCGCCGCCTCACCTGACTCATCGTCAAGCAGGGTAATGCGTGGGCGCAGGTCTTCCTTCTTGGCACGGCTGGTCGAGCGGTTTTCGGTCACGATGCGGCTGGTCATGCCGGTCGCTTCGTCGGACAGCTCGGCCATGGTGCGACCGTCGATAAGATCCTGATACTTAACAATACCCGGCTTTTCGGTGATCACTGGCAGGGTGAACGGATCCCACTCGGCAACCCGTTCGCCTTCCTTGATCTTGCCGCCATTCGCATGGAGCAGATGCGTACCATAAGGCACCTTGTGGATCGCGCGCTCACGTCCTTCGGTGTCAACCACCACGATCTCGCCGTTACGGGCAAGGCTGAGGCGGCGGCCACGCTTGTCGGTGATCGTCGGGATGTCGCGATAAGTCAGCGTACCGTCGCAGATCGATTCGAGATGCGAGGTTTCGTTGACCTGCGCCGCACCACCGATGTGGAAGGTACGCATGGTCAGCTGAGTGCCCGGCTCACCGATTGACTGCGCGGCGATAACGCCAACAGCTTCACCGATGTTGACCGGCGTACCCCGCGCCAGATCGCGGCCATAGCAGGTGCCGCAAACGCCCTGTTCCGCTTCGCAGATCAGTGGCGAACGGATGCGAGCAGCCTGAAGCCCGGTCGCTTCAATCGCGGCAACCGCCGACTCGTCCAGCAACTGGCCGTTCGAGGCAATCACGTTGCCTTCCTTGTCGAGAATGTCCTGAGCCAGAGTACGGCCCAGAATACGCTCTGCCAGCGATGCGATAACCGAACCGCCCTGCACGATCGAGCGCATTTCCAGCGCGCGTTCGGTGCCGCAATCCTCGATCACCACAACACAGTCCTGCGACACGTCGACCAGACGGCGGGTCAGGTAACCCGAGTTTGCCGTCTTGAGCGCGGTATCGGCCAGACCCTTGCGGGCGCCGTGCGTGGAGTTGAAGTATTCAAGGACGGTCAGACCTTCCTTGAAGTTCGAGATGATCGGCGTTTCGATGATCTCGCCCGAAGGCTTGGCCATTAACCCACGCATACCGGCAAGCTGCTTCATCTGCGTTGGCGAACCACGCGCGCCCGAATGGCTCATCATGTAGATCGAGTTGACCTGCTTTTCGCGGCCATTCTCATCGAGCGGCGTTGCCTTGATCTCTTCCATCATGGCCGCAGCCACCTGATCGCCGCAACGGCTCCAGGCGTCGATCACCTTGTTGTACTTTTCCTGCTGGGTGATCAGACCGTCCTGATACTGCTGTTCGTAGTCAGCTACCAGTTCCTTGGTCTTGGCAACGGATTCGATCTTGCTGTCCGGGATGATCATGTCATCCTTGCCAAAGCTGA
>JBDUBN010000295.1:0-3799 GCA_040004085.1 Novosphingobium sp. | reverse complement strand
ACGACGGCGGGCACTTCATGGGACTGGCGGCCAAGACCGATCACCGCCGCATGGTGATGGGGGGCGATTGCTATAACTATGCGATGCTCGCTTCGGGGCATCTTGATGTGGTGTGTGAGGCGGGGCTCAAGCTGCACGACTGGGCGGCGCTGGTGCCGGTGGTCGAAGGCGCCGGCGGGACGATGTGTGATTGGAACGGCGACCCGCTGCACGCCGGTTCGGATGGCCACGTGCTGGCGCTGGGCGATCCGGCGCGGCTGGAGGACGTGATCGCGGCGCTGGCCTGCCGGCATTAGGGCCAGCTACAAGTGTTCGCTTGCCTTTGCGGCACTCCCCCCTTAAAGGCGCGCCCTTCATTGACACGGATTGAACCACTTTTTGAGTGATTCTGGTTCCGCCTGGCTAACTAGGGCTGCCATGGCTGATCTATCGTGTCTCTAAACAAGGAGACCAAAATGCCCAAGATGAAGACCAAGAGCGGCGTCAAAAAGCGCTTCAAGCTTACGGCTACCGGCAAGATCAAGCACGGTGCAGTGGGTAAGCGGCACCGTTTGATGAGCCATAATGCCAAGTACATCCGCCAGCACCGCGGCACGGACGTGATTTCCGACGCCGATGCGAAGGTAATCAAGAAGTGGGCGCCCTACGGGCTCGGCTGATTTAAGGAGTACTGAATTATGGCACGTGTCAAAAGGGGTGTTACCACCCGCGCCAAGCACAAGAATATTCTCGAGCAGGCCAAGGGTTACCGCGGCCGCCGCAAGAACACGATCCGCGTTGCCCGTCAGGCCGTCGAAAAGGCCGGACAGTATGCGTATCGCGATCGCAAGGTTAAGAAGCGCAGCTTCCGCGCCCTGTGGATCCAGCGTATCAACGCTGCGGTTCGCGCCGAAGGCCTGAGCTACTCGCAGTTCATCCACGGTACCAAGCTGGCCGGGATCGAACTGGACCGCAAGTCGATGGCCGATCTGGCGATGAACGAAGGCGGCGTTTTCGCAGCCATCATCGCCCAGGCCAAGGCAGCCCTGCCCGCCGCCTGAGGCGATCAGCGCTGAAAGATTAAAGGCGCGGGCGGGTTATCCCACCCGCGCCTTTTTCTTTGGGGCCAAAAGCCAGCTCAGCGCGCCGCGCCGCCATGATGTTGCGGCTTTGGGCCAGTGCCTCTAAAGGCCGGCCCAACATTTGCCCGAACGGAAGACCATAGTGGATTACGCAGCAACCGGACAAGACGCGCTGGCACGCATCACCGCCGCGCCAGACCTTGAAACGCTTGAGCGGCTGCGTGTCGAGTTCCTGGGCAAGCAGGGCTCGATTTCCGCTCTGCTCAAGACGCTGGGCGGGATGAGTCCTGACCAGCGGCAAGCCGAAGGCCCGCAGATCCACGCCCTGCGCGAAAACGTCACCGCCGCCCTCGCCACTCGCAAGGCCGCACTGGAGAGCGCCGCGCTGGATGCGCGCCTAGCCGCCGAAACCATCGACCTCACCCTGCCTGCACCCGAAACCCCGCGCGGATCAGTCCACCCGGTCAATCAGGTGATGGACGAACTGGCGGAAATCTTTGCCGACATGGGCTTCGCCGTCGCCACCGGGCCGGAGATCGAGGACGACTGGCACAATTTCACCGCGCTCAACATGCCCGAAAGCCACCCGGCGCGGGCGATGCACGATACCTTTTACTTCCCTGACAAGGACAATGAAGGCCGCGCGATGTTGCTGCGCACGCACACCAGCCCGGTGCAGATCCGCACCATGCTGGCCGAAGGCGCACCCCTGCGGATCATCGCGCCGGGCCGGGTTTACCGCTCAGACAGCGACGCCACGCACACGCCGATGTTCCATCAGGTCGAAGGTCTGGTGATCGACAAGGGCATCCACCTTGGCCACCTGAAATGGACGCTGGAAACCTTCCTCAAGGCATTTTTCGAGCGTGAGGACATCGTCCTGCGCCTGCGCCCGAGCTATTTCCCGTTTACCGAACCATCGGTCGAGGTCGACATCGGCTTTGCGCTAGTCGGCAATAAGCGGGTCTTGGGCGGCAGCGGCGACGCGCCCGGCCACGGCTGGATGGAACTGCTGGGCAGCGGCATGGTCAACCGCAAGGTCATCCAGTTTGGCGGGCTGGACCCGGACGAATGGCAGGGCTTTGCCTTTGGCGTCGGGGTCGACCGACTGGCCATGCTGAAATACGGCATGGACGATCTGCGCGCCTTTTTTGACGGCGATCAGCGCTGGGCCGCGCATTACGGCTTTGCCGCGCTGGATGTGCCGACATTGTCCGCCGGCGTGGGTAGCATGGTGGGAGCAGGCGCATGAAGTTCTCGCTCTCATGGCTTAAGTCGTTCCTCGAAACTCAGGCTTCGGTCGAGGAGATCTCGGCCAAATTGAACGCCATCGGTATCGAGGTTGAAGGCATCGAGGACCCGGCGGCCAAGCTGGCCGGTTTCCGCGTCGCCAAAGTGCTGACCGCAGAACGCCACCCCAATGCCGACAAGTTGCAGGTCTTGACCGTCGACACCGGCGAAGGCCCGCCGCTTCAGGTTGTCTGCGGTGCGCCCAATGCCCGAGCTGGGCTCGTCGGCGTGCTCGGCCTACCCGGCGCAGTGGTGCCCGCCAATGGCATGGTGCTGAAACAGGCAGCCGTGCGCGGCGTCGAATCGAACGGCATGATGTGCTCGACCCGCGAACTGGAACTGGGCGAGGATCACGACGGGATCATCGAACTGCCCGGCGATGCCCCGGTCGGCTCATCATTCGCCGAATACCACGGTGCCGATCCGGTGTTCGACGTTTCGATCACCCCCAACCGGCCCGACTGCATGGGCGTTTACGGCATTGCGCGCGATCTGGCGGCGGCGGGGCTTGGCGCGCTGAGGCCCATCGAGGCCGTCGAAGTGCCGGGTACTTTCCCCTGCCCCACCGCGATCCGCACTGACGATGCCCAAGGCTGCCCCGCGTTCTATGGCCGGGTCATTCGCGGCGTGACAAACGGGCCTAGCCCGCGGTGGTTGCAGGACCGGCTCAAGTCTGCTGGTCAGCGTCCGATCTCGGCACTGGTCGACGCGACCAACTACGTGATGCTGGCTTATGGCCGTCCGGCCCACGCCTATGATCTCGCGCAGTTGAACGGCGCGGTCACGGCGCGGCGCGCGCTTCCGGGCGAGACATTCGTGGCCCTCAACGAGAAGACATACACGCTCGACCCCGAAATGACGGTGATCGCTGACGAACGCGGCGTGCATGATCTGGCCGGGATCATGGGCGGCGAACATTCGGGTTGCTCCGACGCCACGACCGACGTGCAGCTGGAAATCGCCTATTTCGATCCCGAGCGCATTGCCGCCACGGGCCGCAAGCTGAACTTGACGTCTGATGCGCGCTCGCGGTTTGAGCGCGGGGTCGATCCGCAGTTCCTTGATACCGGGCTGCAACTGCTCACCCAGTTGATCCTAACCCTGTGCGGCGGCGAGGCTTCGGACGTGATCCGCGCCGGTTCGCCGCCTTCGGGCGCGAAGACTGTTGCCTATGATTCGACGCTGTCAGAGCGGCTCGGCGGCGTCAGCATTCCCGAGGCGCGGCAGACCAAAATCCTGAACGCCCTTGGCTTCACCGTGAGCGCCGATTGGACCGTCACCACGCCCGGCTGGCGGCCTGATGTCGACGGCGCGCCGGATATCGTCGAGGAAGTGGTGCGGATCCACGGGCTGGACAACGTCGCCTCCGTCCCCCTGCCACGCACCGACGGCGTTGCCCGCCCAACCGCCACTCCGGCGCAAAAGCTGGAACGCCGCCTGCGCCGCGC
>JBDUBN010000031.1:0-12852 GCA_040004085.1 Novosphingobium sp. | reverse complement strand
GCATCACTTGTTGCCGTCAATGCCGTATCACTCGCTGGCAGAGGCCCATCGGCGGCTGGTGGTCGTGGTGGGCGAAGGGCAGACCTATCACCGCGCCAGCTACCCCGGCCTTGCCCCGCTGGTCGGCAAGATCGCCCGCAGCACGATGGGGGCGTGCGAGGCAGGCCGCTCAGCCTGATCGCGAAAATGTCTCAACACGCGAACCTTGTTGGCGTGAACCGCCCATTCAGCGAACCGCTGCCAGTAGATCGTTGGCCCTATGTCAAGTTCGTGCAGCGTGGCCAGTGTCAGACGAGTCTTGCCATTGGGTAGCGGTGTTATCGTAAATCGCGCGTCTTTCGTCCTGAAGTATCCGACGGTATGCGGCGCGTTGACATGGCTATATGGGCTGAGTTCACGCATCATCGGCGGATCGCTAAGAACGACAAACGTTAATTTTCGGGCCGCTTCCCATTCGGTCACACGTTCATAAGCAACCCCGGTTGAAAACACGCCTTCGCGTACCGCACCGATTCCCGTTCCGTTGATGGTCCCGCGTACTGGATAGGCAAGGCCCCAGCCAAACGGTGCAGCCGGAGCGGCGGGAATTGGCCCCATATGGATGACTGAATCCCACACTTGAGCAGGTGTCGCAGCGATTTCGATGGATTCGCTGCTTTCGAAACTGCTGTGTGGCGGTTCAAAGACCCCGATTCCCATAAGGAAAGGGATCGCTACGATTCCGAGCATCGTGGATTGTTTGTAGGATCGCCGTATTACCCACGTGCGGCCAATAGCTGCCCCGATCCAGCCCATCGCTAAAATGAGTGGTGATGCCATTAACAGACAAATCAGCCCTTCCAGGGCAAATCCTATCAATGCAAGGCCGCCCAACAGTAGTGCGCCGAAAGCTACATTCCTCGAATGCCGGCCAATATCCCTCTCTCCGTTGGCGACATATGACGCAGCAAAGCCGACAAATAACGGGACGCCCAAGAACAGTGTTGCGCCATAATCGCCCAGCACTAGCGTGAAGAATGCCGCTGCACCCACGCCGATCCCGGCACCGGCAAGCATTCCGATCAGACTTGACCGCCAATCGAATCCTGTTGGCTCAGCATCAGTCTGTTCGCGCTCAGATTTGCACAACAGCCAGATCAAGCATATCGGCTGTACAAATGGAACGACGATCAACGCCGCCACAAACGGATGGGCAGAGGTGGTCTGCGCGCGACGGAAAGCCAGCGCGGAAAGTCCCCAATCAGTTAGCAGAATAAGGCCGACCAATATCGCATATGCCAAGTTCTGGCCTGCTTCGATCCGGTCAAAAAGACCGAACCATGCAAAATGCAATGGCGCCAAAATCGCGTTGGCAAACGGCGTCAGGCTAAAAAGGTAATCGCTGCGCAGGACGTGCGCTAAGCATTGCTGGCCGAGGAACAGCAATCCACCGGCCAAAATAAACGGCAATCGCCCGATGCGTCCATCAAAGGAGAAGTGCGAAGTCATAGTACCGCTACTCCTCGGTCTTGATCAGCACCGCTTCGCCCAGCAGCAGGAACAGCAGGAACGGTGCCCACGCGGCGACCAAGGGCGGATAACCGCCGAAGTTGCCAATCGCCAAGGCGGCGTTGTCGATCACGAAATAGGCGAAGCCCAGCGCCATGCCGATGATTGAGCGGATCAGCAGTTGGCCTGAACGGGCAAGGCCAAACGCGGCGACGGCACCGAGCAGTGGCATCAACGTGGCCGACAGCGGCCCGGAAATTTTGTGCCACCACTTGCCTTTAAGCTCGTCCGTGCGGCGACCGGCGGCGTCCATTGCCTTGATCGAGCGGCCTAGCGTCATCAGGTCTTCGGCATCCGGATCGACCGTGCGGATGGTCACCTGTTGCGGAGTGACGTCTTTCCCGATGACGATCTGGCCCAACTGGCGCGTCTGGGTGGATTGGACATCGAACGAGGTCGCATCGTCCAGCCGCCAGCCCGGCGCGGCGTAAGTGGCGCTGGGGGCGTGGATCTGTTCCTGCACCATCAGGCGGGCATCGCGGCGATACCACGTGACGTTGGTCATGCGGATTGCCGAACCGCGCCCCACCAGGGTTCCAGCCATCAGGATATTGGTGTCGTCGCGCAGATAGACGTTGCTGCGCACGGCGGAATCGGGCGGAATGGGGTGATAGTCCGCTGCTTTCCAAGCCTTCAATGCGCCGTCCGCGCGGGTGACGACGCGTTCGTTGAAGCCAAAGCTGACCAGCGACACCACCGCCGCTGCCAGCACTAGCGGGGCCAGGACCTGATGCGCCGAAAGGCCCGACGCCTTCATCGCCACCACTTCGCTGTTCTGGTTCAGCGTCGCCAGCGTCAGAATGGTCGCCAGCAGCACCGAATAGGGCAAGAACCGGGAGATCAACTGCGGCGTACGCATGGAAATATAGTACCACAGCTGCGCCTCGCCATTGCCGGGAACCGCGAGAATATCGCCGCTTTCCGCCAGCAAATCGAGCATTTGCAGGACCAGAACCAGCAGCAGCAGCATCACCACGATGCGGGTGACGAACTGCCGCATCAGGTACAGCGTCAGCGTGCGCGAGGGGAAGAAATCAAGCTGCATCGCCGTCCTCAACCAAGGTGATACCGGCTATCTTGCGCGATTTGGTCCAGCGACTCAGTAGCCTGCCGAGCTGCTTGCTCGCCTTGGCGAACACGCGTTCCAGTGCGCCGATTGGCTGTCCGCCGGGGACATAGGCAATGCGCCAATACATCCAGCAGATCAGCGCGGAAAACACCACGAACGGCGCCCACAGTGCTGTCAGCGGCCCAACCCGGCCGAGCGACGCCACCGCCTGACCGTATTCGTTGATCTTGTGATAAGCGACCACCATGATCACCGAAACGATGAAACCCAGCGCCGAGGTTGACCGCTTGGGCGGCACCGCCAGCGCCACCGCCAGCAGCGGCATCAGCAGCATCATCACCACCTCGACCATACGGTAACTGAAACTGGCGCGTACCTGATTGCGCGCGGCGGCGGAGGCACCGTCGCTCCAGCCGATGTGAAGCAGTTCGGGCAGCAGGTATTCGCGCTCCTTGCCGCCGCGTTTGCGGAAGGCTTCGATGGTGGGCAATTCGATCGGCAGGTCGTGCTGCGAAAAGCTGAGCACGCGCGGCGAAACGCCCTTACTCTCCTGCAGGATCTGCCCGTCGGTCAGCCGCAGGACGATGGTGTCGGGGCTATCCTTAAGCGCCAGAAACCGGCCTTCGTGGGCCGAGATCGACAGCACTTGCCCCTTTGAATCGGCGAGGCGGACAAAAATTCCGATCAGTTGATGGCCATTGTCGCGGCTCTCTTCGATGCGCAGCGCCATGCGATCGGCCAAGGTGGTGAATTCGCCCACCTTGATCGCCGCGCCCAATGCTCCCGATTGCAGTTCGAACTGCAACTGCTCGTAATAATACCGCGACAGCGGCTGGAGATAGCTGACGTTGACGAAGTTCAAGCAGGCCAGCGCGATGGCGATCAAATAGGGGACGCGGAGCAGGCGGGTGTAGGACAGGCCGACCGCGCGCATGACATCCAGTTCGCTGCTGGTCGCCAGCTTGCGAAAGGCGAGCAGGATGCCGAGCAGCAGGCCGAGCGGGATGGCCAGCCCGGCATATTCCGGCAACAGGTTGGCCAGCATCTTGAACACGACGCTGACCGGCCCGCCTTCGGTGGCGACAAAATCGAACAGCTTCAGCATCTTGTCGAGAATTAGCAGCGACGCGGCGATAAAGAACACGCCAAACATCGGCATCAGCACCAGCCGGAAGATATAACGGTCTATGGCAGGAAAGATTTTCAAAAACTACGCTCGTCGCCTGAATTCTTCCGGCCAAATACTTGGCAGATTGCGTAATCTGCCTAGGTCAAGTGGCCCATTCTGGCAAGCCGTGCATACCCTGAATGAGCGGGTGAATCAGGCCATGCGAATCAGGCGCATCAGGTCAGATGACTGCGCGTCAGGCCTTTTCCAGCGTGCATTGCAGCGGGTGCGAGTTCTCGCGGGCGAAGTCCATCACCTGATTGACCTTGGTTTCGGCGATTTCATAAGGGAAAATTCCGCAAACGCCTACGCCCTTCTGGTGGACGTGCAGCATCACCCGGGTTGCCTGTTCCATGTCCATGTTGAAGAACCGCTTGAGCACGACCACAACGAATTCCATCGGCGTGTAGTCATCGTTCAACAGCAGAACTTTGAACTGGCTGGGTTTTTTCGGCTTGGCGCGGGTCTTGGTGGCGACGCCGGTCTGGGTGTCACCGCTGCCGCCGCCGGGGCGGTCTTCATGGTCGTCGCCAGCGGAAATGGGCGACTGCGTAATGGCATTTCTGAAAGTCATCGAGTCAGGATACCGTATCAGCAGGGCATAGGACAAGATGCCCCGACCAGAAAACGAACGACCAGAAAGCGAATGGCCAAAAAACGAATGGCCAAAAAACGAACCAGCCGGACAGCGCAATGGCTGCCCGGCTGAGTGCGTTGGTTTATCCGGCGCGGGTTAGCGCATCGGAAGCCTGAAATCAGGCGACCTTGTTGATCTTCTCAACGGCCAGATTGATGCGGCTCGACAGCGGAGCGAATGCTTCGGTGGCCAGCTTCATCATCGCTTCGGTGTTCTTCGAGCTCTGAGCGATTGCGGCGTCCATATTGCGACGGACGATTTCGCCTTGCAACTTGAAGAAATCGGTCGGCGACTTGACGGCGGCCAGTTCCTTGACATCGGCGGTCAGCGTTTCGAAGCCAACCTTGGCCTCTTCAACGTAGCCCTTGCCGAGTTCCTGAGCGCCGGTGCTGAACAGCTTGCCCGATTCAACGATAGCTTCGACGTTGCCCTTGGCGAATGCGCCAGCTTCACCGAGTGAGGCTGTGCTCTTTTCGAAAGCTGCCTTGGCCTTGTCGCCAACTTCGGAGAGAGCTCCCTTGATCTTGGTGACGACGGTTTCGGCAGTGGTGGTGGTCTTGGTCATGATGGCTTCCTTAATTTTTGCGGCTGGGGTGTTCGATGCCAGTTTAGGGAATGAAGGCAGTTTCAATGCAGGTGCAATTTTCGCTGGTGCCGGTTTCGGCACTGCCTTGACTGGCACCTTGGCGGTAGGCTTCTTCACCGCGACTGGCTTAGGCTTTGGCGCCTTGGCCACAGCTTTTGCCGGAGTGGCAGCGGGCTTTGCAGCGGCAGGTACTGCCGGAGCCTTTATCAGCTTGGCTGTCTTGATCTTGATTGCCTTTGCCGACTTCGGAGCAGTTGCAGCCTTGGGGGCGGCAACCTTTGGCTCGATTACGGCGGGGGCAGGAACAATTTCAGCTACTGCATCCACCTTTGCGGCCTCAGCGATCACCGGCTCGACCTTGATCGGTTCAGCCACGACAGCGTCAACCGGCACAGGCTCAACGGCCTTGGCGACCGGAGCTTCAGTCGCAGCGGCATAAGCCTTCGCGGCGGCTGCTTCGGCTTTCAGTTCTGCTTCAAACTTCGCTTCGGCATCGTCGGCCATAGGAAGGTGTCCTTCGCGATTCCGGGTCAGAGCCTGATCCGGTTATGTTGCACTGCACAAAATAGGCATTACACTCGCGAAGTCAACACATTTTTGTGCAGTGCAACATAACTGTCGCATACACGCCACCATTTATCGGATTCAGCGGGTTTTCACATACCGACCAGGAGCATCCTCAATCACCGGATCACCTTTGCCGCCCGGCATCCGCTTGCCCTTGACGGGGACCATGGCAGAATCCTGATTGCGGAGCCACTCCACCCAGTAAGGCCACCAGCTACCCGGCGTTTCTTGTGCGCCTGCGATAAAAGCATCCAGGCTGGCTCCGGTATTGGGGCCCTTGCCGACGCCGAGTTCAGGATTGGTCCAGTACTGGTACTTTTTGGCAGCGGGCGGGTTGACCACTCCGGCGATATGTCCGGAACCAGCAAGCATGTATGTCCACGGGCCGCTCAGATGGCGCGTCAGGCGCCAGACGCTTTCGGGCGGGGCAATGTGATCCTCGCGCCCGGCCTGAATGAAGCAGGGTACAGTGATCCGCCTCAGATCGATCGGCGTGCCATCTGCCTGCAGCGAATCCGGTGCGACCAGCCGATTGTCGCGGTACAAATCCTTGAGGTACGACAGGTGCCACTTGGATGGCAGATTGGTGGTATCGCCATTCCAGTGCAGCAGATCAAAGGCCGGGTAATCCTCGCCGAGCAGATAGTTCTGGATCACATAGTTCCAGATCAGGTCTGATCCGCGCAGCAGGTTGAACGTGGCGGCTAAATAGCGACCATCAAGGTAACCGTCCTTCGCCAGCGAGGCGACGGCAGACAACTGGGTATCGTCGATGAAGTTCTTGAGCTCGCCCGCATCCTCGAAATCCACCTGCGCGGTGAAGAAGGTCGCGCTCTTGACCTTGTCGCCCTCGCCCCGGCGGCACAGGACGGCCAGCGTCGCGGCCAGAGTCGTACCCGCGACGCAATAGCCGATGGTGTGCACCGCGGGCACTTTCAACCGCTCATGGACAAAGTCGAGCGCCTCCATCTGCGAGCGAATGTAATCGTCCCAGAGCACGTCTGCCATCGACGCATCGGCAGATTTCCATGAGACGACGAACGTGGAAATCCCCTGCTCAACCGCCCAACGGATAAAACTTTTGGCCGGGTTGAGGTCAAGGATATAGAACCGGTTGATCCACGGCGGAAAGATCAGCAGCGGCACCGCCAAGACCTCGTCGGTCGTCGGCGTGTACTGGATCAGCTGGAACATATCGGTCTCGTAGACCACCTTGCCGGGGGTCATGGCGATATTGCGGCCGAGTTCGAATGCGCCCGAATCGGTGTGGGTCAATTGCCCGCGCCGCAGATCGCCTAACATGTGCTCCATGCCTTTGACCAGATTCTCACCCTTGGTCGCCATGGTCCGCTCCATGACCACCGGGTTGGTCAGCGGGAAGTTGGCGGGACTTATCGCCTCGACCAGAGTCTTGGTGGCAAATCGCAACTGTTCGCGGCGTTCGGGTGTCAGGTTCTGATCGCTGTCAACCAGTCCCGTAAGCTGTTCAGCGAACAACAGATACGTCTGGTGGATCAGCGCATAAGCGGGCTGGTCACGCCAGCGCGGATCGGCAAAGCGCTTGTCGCTTCGCGGCAAATCGGGAGCATCCTTGGCGGCCGACGTGTCTCCGGTGAACTGACCGAGCATGCCGGTCCACAGTTTCAGGCCATCATCCCACAGCCGCTGCTGGGTTTCCGGGTTGGCCATGGGCATCTGGCGGTACCAGCCCTCAACCATATTGAGCCAGGCGGAGGGATCAGCCAAAAGCTTGCCAGTCGCGGCGCTGATCGCTTCCGGGCTGACGGCCTGTCCGATCTTTTCTGCCTGGAAATCCAGCCACAGCGCCTGCATCCGCTGAGCGACACCCGCCCAGTGCGCCAACTCCGCCGGATCAGTCGGCTCGCCGCCGACCGGGGTGTCCGCAGTGCCCGGCGCGAATTTGCCAAAATTGCCGAGCAAGGTCTGCGTCGCCTCTGTCTGGAGCTTCAGCATTTCACCAAAGATGTCTTGCGGCGAATTTTCGGAACCCGAAGTATTTGCCATAATGTTCTCCCTGACCAATCGCACATGAGTGCTGTCAGTATCAGATGCAAGCTATACGCAATGTAATGTGGTCCGCAATTGGCTGCGGAAAATTTCGCTTTGTGGGATATGCAATGCCAGAGCGACGCGCGAGAATCCTTGCGATCAGTCAGGACTCGCGATCAGTCCGGCGACCGCACCGATGCCGCAGCCGGACGATTTTTTTCCGCGCCCGTCTCGCCTTATTGGTGATTTTCGCGCATGGGCGGCAATTCCTGCTGTTCTGCACTGATGCTGGCTGGCGCGGCTAAGGCCGTTGCTGACGTGCATCGCCGTGTTGCAACAGCCGGGGGATTGGCGCACTAAACACGTACACTCACCCCACAGGGGAGGTGCCGAATACACACTTAACCGGGAAGGTCCCATGGACGAAGAGTTCTACCGCATCAAGCGACTGCCGCCATATGTCATCAATGAAGTGAATGACATGCGAGCCGCCGCGCGAGCCGCGGGCAGGGACATTATCGACCTTGGCATGGGCAACCCCGATCTGCCGCCGCCGCAGCACGTGATCGACAAGTTGTGCGAAGTGGCGATGAAGCCGGGCGCTCATGGCTATTCGGCCTCCAAAGGAATTCCCGGCGTGCGTAAGGCGCAGGCCAATTACTATGCCCGCCGCTTTGGCGTGGAACTCGATCCCAACACCGAAGTCGTGATGACGATGGGCTCGAAAGAGGGGCTGGCGAGCATGGCCACGGCGATGACTGCGCCGGGCGATGTAGTGCTGGCGCCGAACCCCAGCTATCCGATCCATACCTTCGGCTTCATCATTGCCGGGGCGACGATCCGCTCAGTGCCATCGACTCCGAACGAGGCCTATTGGGTGGCGCTGGACCGCGCGATGGCCTTTACCGTGCCGCGTCCGTCAATCCTGATCGTCAACTATCCGTCGAACCCCACCGCCGAGACGGTCGATCTGGCGTTTTACGAGCGGCTGGTCGCGTGGGCCAAGGAGAACAAAGTCTGGGTTCTGTCTGACCTTGCCTATTCGGAACTGTATTATGACGGCAATCCCACGCCGTCGATCCTGCAAGTGCCGGGGGCCAAGGATATTGCAGTCGAATTCACCTCGATGAGCAAGACGTTTTCGATGGCCGGGTGGCGCGTCGGGTTTGCCGTCGGCAATGCGAAACTGATCGCGGCGCTGACGCGGGTGAAAAGTTACCTCGATTATGGAGCCTTTACGCCGATTCAGGCCGCCGCCTGCGCGGCGCTGAATGGCCCGCAAGACATCGTTGAGCGCAACCGCGAGCTGTACCAAAAGCGGCGCGACGTGATGGTCGAATCGTTCGGCCGCGCCGGGTGGGATATACCCAGCCCCAAGGCGTCGATGTTCGCATGGGCACCGTTGCCGCCCGCGCTTAAGGAAATGGGCAGTCTCGAATTCTCCAAACAGTTGCTCACCCATGCCGAAGTCGCTGTCGCTCCGGGTGTTGGCTATGGTGAGGAAGGCGAGGGCTATGTTCGCATTGCCATGGTCGAGAACGAACAGCGTCTCCGTCAGGCAGCCCGCAACATCAAACGCTATCTCTCCACAATGGGCGTAAACAGCAGCGCCGCCTGATTGGCAGAAGTGATTGATTATGGTTAATGATCTTGGTTGCACGAGTGGGGTGCAATCGGGGGGACGGCGCATGCCATTGGCACCAGTGCAAGTAATGCGGCCACCGCTCCTTTCGTTGTGGGCAACTGGCGGTGGGCATGCGGCGGTTTCGCTGGCTATCGGCTGACCCTATTCCCCGTGAGCATGACTTGCGCCGCCGCGGCTGGGGGCTGCTGGCCGCGCGCGACATGCCCAGAGCGGACTCTGCTCTCGGCTGCTCTCCTGCGTTGCTGAATGACCCTCTCATCGCGGCCGACATGTCCGGATCGACCGAGCGGGCGACCACACTGTTGCTGGACATCGATGACAGCCTGATTCGCTGCCATGCCCTTGCGCTCGGGTTTGGCGAAGTGCTGGGAAGCGGGTTGTCGCTGGAAGAACTTGAGCAACGCGCGCTGCGGGTCGCCCAGGCGATTGAAACGGTGCCGCGCCAACGCCATCACGGGCGGCTGAAACTCGACCTGCTGCTGCGCGACGGTTTTGTCGATGGACGCCGTCTGGGTCTGCACCCGCGCGAATTTGGCCTGCTGTGGAGGCTGGCACAATCGCCGGGCAAGGCGGTCACGGCGACAGAGCTGCTGGCGGAGGTCTGGCAGGTCAATTTTCGGCCCGAAACGAACAGCCTGGCGGTGCATGTTTGCCGTCTGCGCGCCAAACTGGCGTCGGTCGGACTAGGCGGCATCGTCGGCACCACTTTAGCGGGGGGATATACACTGACGCCTGAAAGCAGCGGCGCTTTGCCGATCTTGAGCGAGGGCACGCTTGACGAGCGGTTGAACCTGCCGCCATTGTCGCGGGCTATGAAACGAAAGCAACCTGCATGAGCGCTGAAATCACGCCTTCTGATCGCGTAGGCCTGACGCTGGAGGACAACGGAGTCGCCCATTTGCGGCTGACGCGGGCGGACAAGCTGAATGCACTCGACGGCCCGATGATCGCGGCCTTACTCAGCGCCGGCGAGGTACTGGCGGCCATGCCGGGACTGCGCTGCGTGGTCCTGTCGGGCGAAGGGCGGGGGTTTTGTGCCGGACTTGATATGGCGAGCGTGGCCAGCGGCCTTGCAGACCAGCCGCCGCTGACAACGCGCACACACGGCAATGCCAACCAATTCCAGCAACTGGCAATGCAGTTCCGCAAGTTACCAGTGCCGGTGATCGCAGCGGTTCACGGCGTGTGCCTTGGCGGCGGCTTGCAGATCGCCGCCGGGGCGGACATCCGCGTAGTCGCGCCCACCGCGCGGCTGGCGGTGCTGGAGATGAAGTGGGGGCTGGTGCCCGACGTCGGCGGCTTCGCCCTGTGGCGCGGGCTGGTGCGTGAGGACGTGCTGCGCGCGCTGACGTACAGCAACCGCGAATTTTCCGGTGACGAAGCACTGGCCCTCGGCTTCGCCACCTTCCTCGATCGCGATCCGCTGGCCCATGCCACGGCGCTGGCGGCAGAGATTGCCAGCAAAAGCCCGCTAGCCATCCGCGCGGCCAAGACGCTGTTCAACAGCAGTTACGATGCTTCCCTAGACGATATCCTCCTGGCCGAAAGCGTGGCGCAGCAGCGTTTGCTGGGGTCGCCCGATCAGATCGAAGCGGTGCGTAGCCAGATGGAGCGGCGATCAGCGCGGTTCATCGCGGACCAATGAAAGCCCTCAACGATCCCGATCAGGTGCTAAGCGACGGCTTGTCTGCCATTCGCCAGCAGTTCAAGGTTCCGCCCAGCTTTCCGCCCGCCGTGCAGGCCGCCGCAGCGGAGGTCGCCACGCGCGCGCCGACCAGTCACGCTGATCGCACCGCCATGCCGTTCGTCACGCTCGATCCGGCGAGTTCGACCGATCTTGATCAGGCGTTCGCGCTGGAACGATCAGGCACGGATTTCCTGCTGCATTACGCCATCGCCGATGTCGCGTGGTATGTAGACGACGGCAGCGTGCTCGACGATGAGGCATGGGCGCGCGGGACGACAACCTATCTGCCCGATGGCAAGGCCTCGCTTTATCCCCCAGCCTTGAGCGAACACGCCGCCAGCCTGCTGCCTGACGGTAACCGCCCGGCGGTGGTGTTCACCTCGCGCGTCACTCCCGACGGCGACGCCCGGCTGGAAGGCGTGGAGCGGGCAGTGATTCGCAGTCGCGTCAAGTTGGCCTATGAGACCGTGCGGCCCGAGGATTTGCCCGAAGGATTCTGCGAATTCGCCGCACGGATTACCGCCGCCGAAGACCGGCGCGGCGCGGCGCGCGTCGATCCGCCCGAACAGGAAGTGCTGCGCGGGGCAGACGGGCGGTTTCGCTTGTCATTCCGCCCGCGTCTGGCTTCCGAAGACCAGAACGCCGCCCTGTCACTCGCCAGCAATCTGGCGGTGGCGCGGTCTTTGTACGAGGCGGGGACTGGACTGTTCCGCGTGATGGCGGGGCCGGATGATCGCGCGGTGCTGCGGCTGCGCGGCACGGCCAAGGCCTTTGCGCTTGATTGGCCGGACGCCATGCCGCTCCCCGAGTTCGAAAAGCAGCTATCGCCCGCTGATCCCAAGCAGGCTGCGTTCATGATGGCGGTGCGGCGATCGGGTAACGGGGCCAGTTATGTGCCGTTCCGCGCCGGGGAGCGTCCGTGGCATGCCGCGATGGCGGCGACTTACGCCCACTCCACCGCGCCGCTGCGGCGGCTGGCTGACCGTTATGTGGTGCAGGCGGCGCTGGCGGTGGTGAACGGGCAGGCTGTGCCCGAAGCGGTGACGGCGGCCTTTCAGGAACTCCCCGCCGTGATGGCCCGAGCCGAAGCGCATGACGGCCAGGTTGAACGCGCCGCTATCGATCTGGCCGAATGCGCGCTGCTCAGCGGGCGCGAGGGCGAGGCTTTCAAGGCGGTGGTTACCGATGTGGGCGAAAGCGGCGCGCGCATCCAGTTATGCGATCTGCCAGTCGTCGCGCGGGTTATGGCCCCCGGAGTAATGCCGGGCGCGGAAATCACAATACGCCTCACAGCGACCGACCTTATCCGGCGCTGGTTGGCATTCGATCTGTCATCATGACGCGAATCCCGTTGCGCCCGCGCCGCGCTGTTGTTAGGGGCGCAGTCCCGAAGGCGGTTATCCGCGAGCGGGTGAGGCCCGATGGCGGAGTGGTTACGTAGCGGACTGCAAATCCGCGCACGCCGGTTCGATTCCGGCTCGGGCCTCCACCCAGTTTTCCATCTATTATCATCGTCGGCCGAATTCGCTCCGGTTTTAGCGATCGCCTGCCGGCCCAAAGGGCGGACAGGTCGATTCACAATTTGTCGATTGTCCCTTGCAACTGCGCTTCGAGCAAATCCGCAAGATTAAATACCCGAGGCAATAGATGCCGTCGTTTGGGATCGCGTTCGGCGGCGCCAAGGGTCGCACCGATGTGCCCAAGATCGTCGACATGTACATGACCGGCAAGATTGAGATCGACCCGATGATCACGCACGTCATGGGCCTTGAAGACATCAACAAGGCCTTCAAACTGATGCACGCCGGGGAAAGCATCCGCAGCGTCGTGGTGTTCTGAAATATAGTGTTGGTCGCGAATTCGATCCATTCGGGATCGGAGAGCGCCGGGAACTTTACGAAATCTTTATGGCCGAGGCGAAATTCCCCGTGGAAC
>JBDUBN010000294.1:0-3831 GCA_040004085.1 Novosphingobium sp. | reverse complement strand
CTCCTGCGCCCGGGCGAGCACACCAAGGCGCACCGCGAAGTGGGCAGCTTTGTCTACCAGTGCGCCAAGGGTTCGGGCCATTCGATCATCGGTGGCAAACGCTTCGATTGGAAGGAACGTGACATTTTCGTCGTGCCGTCCTGGATGTGGCATGAGCATGTCAATGCTTCAGCCAGCGACGATGCCTGCCTGTTTTCCTTCCACGATCTGCCGACCATGAAGGCGCTAGGCCTCTACCGCGTCGAAGGCCTTGCAGAAAACGGCGGCCACCAGCCAGTTCACCCCTGATTTTGCCCCTACTGTTCCGGAAGGAAGTCAATGCGCCTTGTTACCTATCGCCAAACCATCGAAGCGGAAGCTCGCCTAGGCGTCCTGGTTGATGACCTTGTCATCGACGTAGCCCGCCTGGGCAAACGCTCCGGCATACCGCTTCCCTCGTCCATGCTCGAATTCATCCAGCTTGGGCCGGTTGCGGTTACCGAGCTTGGTCATCTGATAGAGGAGGCGAAGGGTCGCTGGCCGGTCGATGGCGCGATGCCGCTTGCCGGTTCCACGCTGCTTGCGCCGATTCCGCGGCCCCGCAAAAACATCTTCGGGATCGGGCTCAACTATATCGATCACGTTGCCGAAAGCGCTGCGGCGCTCGATACATCGCCGGATCTTCCGCAGAAGCCGGTGATCTTCTCGAAGCCGCCAACTTCGGTCATCGCGCCGGGCGAGCCGATCGTGCACCGGGCAGACATCACACAACAGCTCGATTGGGAAGTCGAGCTGGCTGCGATAATCGGCACCACCGCGCAGCGCGTGACCCGCGAGAATGCCCTGGCGCATGTGTTCGGTTATACCGTGCTGATTGACATGAGCGCGCGCGATTGCCGCCGGGCAGGGCAGTGGATCTATTCCAAGGGGCAGGACAGCTATTGCCCGATGGGGCCGTGCATCGTCACCGCCGACGAGATTCCCGATCCGCAAACGCTTGACCTCTGGCTTACCGTCAACGGTGTCGAAAAGCAGCGCAGCAACACCAGCCACATGCTGTTCAAGGTTGACGAACTGATCGCTGACATCAGCCAGGGCATTACACTTGAGCCGGGCGACATCATCGCCACGGGAACGCCAGAGGGCGTTGGCGCTGGTCGCACGCCGCAGGAATGGGTCTGGCCCGGAGATGTGATCGAGGCTGAAGTCGAGGGCATCGGCAAGCTGCGCCACCCCGTTGTCGCAGGCTGACCTTGGCTCGCGGCAGTTGAGCGAGGCAAATAGCGTTTCAGCAAATGGAAGCACCGCGACGCAAGCGCGGCGCGGTGCTTCCATCCGGGCCTATTTCGATGCCGAGCGCGATGCGTCATCAATGATATAGCGCCAGCCGCCGTCGCGTGGATCCTTGCGCATGACCTCGATCCCGCCGCCAGTCAGCTCCTGTTTTACGCCATCGGCGTTGACGAAATTCATCCGCCAGTGGTTGGTGGTCAGGGCAATGTCCTGCCACAGATAGTGCTTGCGGTTGCCGAGCACTATCTGTGGCTTTAAGGACAGAAGTCCCGCGAAATCCTCACGCACCTTGGCCTTGCCATACATGATTTGTCCGTCGGGATTGATGTAGGTCACGTCGTCCATGTAGAGGTCGACCAGACCTTCGAGGTCGCTGGTGTTCATGCGCTGCTGCCAGGCATCGTACAGCTTGTCGATATCGGTGACCGGCGCAACCTTGCCGGCTGGCGCTGCGTGAGCCAGGCCTGCCGTACCGGCCATTCCGGCGGCGAGGGCCCCCGCTGCGGCGACCCGGAGAAAGTCTGCCCTGGTCAGTCCGTGAACAGCGTCATCCGATCGATTGGCGGAAAGGTCCTTGCCCGAGTTCGCGTCTTGCCAGGCCTTGCGAATGGATGTGATCAATGGGCGTTCCTCTACAGAAAGTTGTCCGGTGGGCGATACCTTTTGCCTGCCGGGGCGTCGCTTGGCGTCGAGAGTGATTGCGATCGGCGCATCAGTCCATTTCAACTTCGGCCAGATCCGGATTGTTTCGGCCTGTGGCAAAATCATTGCTGCCCTCAGCGGATCGCTGCGGTCGCGTCCATCTCGAACAGGATATCAGGCATCGCTAGAGCCTGAACCCCGACCATGGTCGAGGTAGGTCCCTGATCGCCGAAGTGGCGGCGCATTGCTGCGTTAAGCGCAGGCCAGTGCTTTTCACCGTCAAGCCCAACGACATAGAGCCGTACCCGCACGACATCCTTGCCTGATGCACCAGCGGCCTTGAGGCCGGTCTCAAGGTTGGCAAAGGTACGATCGACCTGGGCGGCGAAGTCGGTCGGATTGACGATGTTTCCATCTTTGTCATCACCGGTAGTGCCAGCCACCTCGACCAGCTTCGTGCCCGGGTTGATGACAATGGTCTGGCTGTAGTTCCACAGCTTCTGGCTGTCAGCGAGGCCGGGCGGGGCGATGCGCGTGAACGGCGCTGGTTCGGCGGGCGCCTTGTTGCAGGCGGCCAATGCAACGGTCAGGCCTAGAGTTGCGGCGATCGCAAATTGGCGCAGGATCGAACTTTTGCGCTCCGAACCAAGTCGGCTGCAGCAAGACCGAAAGCGGTTTATCATCATTCTCCAACTCCGCAGAAAGCGCGATCAAAATAGACCAGTCCTTGTGTCGCCGAACCGATCCGCACGGCTACCACGTGCCCCACGAACAGGCTGTGGGTGCCGATATTGATGATCTGGTCGAGCGTGCAGTCGAGGCTGGCCAGCGTTTCCTTCAGGGTCGGCGCCCCGGTTTCGAGCCTCTCCCAAAGCGCGGAATTGCTGAACGGATCGTTGTCGGATGGCCCAGAGAAAGCGCCCACCAGGTTCTCCTGATCGTGGCTGAGGACGTTGACCGAGAACACGCCGTTCTGCTTGATCATCGCATTGCTGCGGGCCGATTTGTTGACGCAGACCAGCAGGTTGGGTGGGGAGTCAGTGATACTGGTAACCGCCGTGGCGGCCAGACCCCGGCGGCCTGCCGGGCCATCGGTTGTGACCAGCGTAACGGCGCTGGCCAGGCGGGCCATAGCCGCCCGGAATGCAGGTGCTTCGATTGCGTCCATACTGCTTGTCCTGGATGCAAACCCCGGATCCGTCCGGATCCGGGGTCAGGTTTTCCGCCGTTCCTAGCGCGCTCCGAAAGGTACGGTCAGCGTTGCACCGTAAGTCGTCGGCGGACCGTATATCGAAGTTACGCCGAGGATACCGAGGTTGAGAGCATAGGCGCGGTACTTCTGGGCGAAGATATTGCGACCCCAGGCAGTCAGCGAGATCCCCGTGCCTTCATGACGATAGGTTAGCGACGCGTTAGTCACGTTGTAGGCGCCCTGCTTCGAACCGAGGCCATTGGTCACTTCGAGGAACTGGTTATCGTACCAAACACCGTCGACCTGTGCGGCCACATTTCCGGCGCCGAGGTCGAAATTGTAGCGCAGCAGATAGTTGAAGCTGAAGCGCGGCGCATTGGGCAACTTGGCCCCCTTGATCGACTTCTGCGGAAAGTCGCAGCGGAACAAGCTGCCAAGGTTGGTGCAATATTGCGAATCAGGGGCCCCCGGGAACAATACCGGGCCGAACTGTACGTCGGTAGCCGGAATGCTATCGACCGATGATGTCTGCCATGTGGCCCCGAAGACCGCATCGAAGCTTTTCGACGGCGACCAGAAAGCTTCAAGTTCGGCACCGGTCGAATGGGCATCGCTGTTGAAAACGTGTGGCACACCTCCGGCTAGCGAAAAGGCTTGGTAGTCGTCATACATGTAGTGAAAGACGGTGCCGTTGAGGCGCAGGCTGCGCCCCATCAGCGAGGTCT
>JBDUBN010000293.1:0-3837 GCA_040004085.1 Novosphingobium sp. | reverse complement strand
CTGATCCTCAATCTGGTCGCCCTGATCGAGCAGAACGCGCAGGTGCTGGCCGAACTCGAAACCGTCGACAATGGCATGGCCAGATGGTTCGCCTTCGGTCCCACGGTCATGGGGGCAGCCGACGTCTATCGGTACTACGCCGGCTGGCCGAGCAAACTCAGCGGAGAGACCAAACCGGTCGAGGCGCCACCTGGAGCCGGATCGTTCCGAGGCATGACCCAGCTCTCGCCAGTTGGCGTGATTGGCGCAATCGTGCCGTGGAACGTCCCGTTCATGATGGCGGCGTGGAAACTGGCGCCGGCGCTGGCCGCCGGCTGCACCGTGGTCCTCAAGCCATCCGAAGATACCAGCCTGTCGGCGTTGATGCTGGCCGATCTAGCGCAACAGGCCGGTATTCCGGATGGAGTGATCAACGTCGTGACAGGACTGGGGGACGAGGCTGGCGAGGCGCTGGTGCGCCATCCCGGGGTAGCCAAGATCAGCTTCACAGGCTCGACCGCAGTGGGGCGGCGCATTGGCACCATCGCCGGCGGCCTGTTGAAGAAGCACACTCTGGAACTCGGCGGAAAATCGCCGGTGTTGCTGTTCGACGATGCCAGGCTGGACGACGCCATTCCAGGCGCGGCCGCATCGATCTTCCTCAATTCCGGCCAGGTTTGCGTGGCCGGCTCGCGGCTTTATGTCCAGTCGCGGATCCATGATCAAGTGGTGGAAGGGCTCGCCCAGCATATCAGTAACCTCAAGGTCGGCGCGGGCCTGGTTCCGGGCGTGTTCATGGGGCCGCTGATCAATGCCGCCCAGAAGACGCGCGTCAACGGCTATATCGCCGGGGCGGCCGCAGCAGGGTGCGAGGTGTTGCGCGGAACTGCGGTGGACGAGACGGCGGGACATTTCGTAAGCCCGGCCATCGTTATTGGCGCTGCGGCCGACGCCGCGCTAACCCGCGAGGAAGTGTTTGGCCCGGTGCTGTCGGTCTACCGATTCGACGACGAGGAGGAGGCCATTCGCTCGGCCAACGATACCGACTATGGCCTGGCAGCCACTGTCTGGTCGACTGACATCAGCCGCGTGATGCGGGTGACCGAGGCCATCGAGTGCGGCAAAGTGCTGGTAAACAACCCGGGTTTTCCATACCCTGGCCTGCCAGAGGGCGGCTGCAAGGCGTCAGGCCATGGACGCGACCTCGGCCGGGAAGCCGTTGATGCCTGCATTCAGATCAAATCGGTTCTGACCAGGCTCTGACGCCCGGCTCCGCAAGTGCAGCCAACAAAGCACTATTTCATCGGCGGTTCCGTTCTCATCCGGGCCGCCCATCTGGTTTGCCGACCTTGCAGAATTTCGCCTCCCTTCATGCATCACTGCACAACTATTTCAACTCGGACCGCCACCCCGGCGACCGCCAAACATTCAAGCTTCGCCGCGCGGCCGCCCTGGCCGAGTGGCAGTCGCTGATGGCCTGAGATTTGCGCTTCCAGCGAGCGTTGCGCGCACTGGAGACGAGTTTGCAACGGACTGACACCTCCCTTCACACTGCGCGCGCACTTTTGCAGATATTGGAGGGCCGGTATTCGCGGGGTGTTTGGCTTCGGGTACCCACCAGTTCCGGAATCTATGAAGGTGTCTGCACTGGCGTAACAACCATATCGTTGCCACTTAACGCCAATGGCAACCCGCACACCCGAATCGATCGTCTCCATCGTAGGTCTCGACAAGATCTACCAAGGTGGCTTCCACGCGCTGAAGTCGGTCGATCTTGAGATCCATCGCGGCGAAATTTTCGCACTGCTAGGCCCCAATGGCGCGGGTAAAACCACTCTTATTGGCATCGTTTGCGGACTTGTCCGGGCAACAGGCGGCACGGTGATCGCCGATGGTCACAATATCGCCCGGAATTATCGCTCCGCCCGCGCCAAGATCGGGCTGGTGCCGCAGGAATTGGCGACCGACATGTTCGAGACCGTGTGGCATTCGGTCAATTTCAGCCGTGGCCTGTTCGGCAAGCCGCATGACGCAGCGCTTGTCGAACGAATTTTGCGCGATCTTTCGCTGTGGGACAAACGCCATAGCAAAATCGGCGCGCTGTCTGGCGGGATGAAACGCCGTGTGCTGATCGCGAAAGCGTTGTCGCATGAACCGACGATCCTGTTCCTCGATGAGCCAACCGCTGGCGTCGATGTCGAACTGCGCCGCGACATGTGGGAGATGGTGCGCCGGTTGCGTGACAAGGGCGTCACGATCATCCTGACAACCCACTACATCGAAGAGGCGGAAGAGATGGCCGATCGCATCGGTGTGATCGACAACGGCAAGATCATCCTGATCGACGAGAAGCATGCGCTCATGGAAAAACTCGGTCGCACGCGAGTGACAATCGGACTTGCCACGCCGCTGGATGCGCTGCCCCCTGAACTGGCCGACACACGGCTTGTGCTGGCAGACAAGGGTGTCTCGCTGGTGCTTACGCTGACCGGCGAGGATGACGGGGCAACTGGCGCCGCTGACCTGATCAAAAGGCTCGTGGCGGCGGGCCTTGATTTCCGATCAATCGATACGACGAAGTCATCGCTTGAGGACATTTTTGTCGATCTGGTGGAGAAGCGGGCATGAATTTTTACGCAGTGCGCGCCATCTACACGTTTGAACTTGGCCGGACGATCCGGACCCTGTTCCAGAGCCTCGCTTCGCCGGTGATATCCACTTCGCTCTATTTCATTGTTTTCGGATCGGCGATCGGGTCGCGGATGCAGACGATCGATGGCGTCAGCTACGGCGCTTTCATCGTCCCGGGCCTGATCATGCTCGCGCTGTTGACTGAAAGCGTATCCAACGCCTCTTTCGGCATCTACCTGCCGCGCTTCACCGGCACGATCTATGAATTACTTTCGGCCCCGGTCTCAGCAGTCGAGGCGTTGATGGGCTATGTCGGCGCGGCGGCGACCAAGTCCATGATCCTTGGGCTGATCATTCTTGGTACTGCCCGGCTGTTCGTACCCTTTGAGATCGTCCATCCCTTTTCGGCGGCCGCCTTCCTGGTGCTGATTTCGATCAGCTTCAGCCTGTTCGGCTTCATCCTGGGACTATGGGCCGACGGCTTTGAGAAGCTGCAAGTCGTGCCGATCATGATCATAACTCCGCTGACATTCCTTGGCGGAACCTTTTATTCAGTCAAGATGCTCCCGCCGGCCTGGCAGACCGTCACCATGTTCAATCCGATCGTTTATCTGGTGAACGGCTTTCGCTGGTCGTTCTATGGGCATGCCGACGTCGGAGTCGCCTTCAGCCTCGGCATGGTCATAATATTCATGGTCCTCTGCGTCGCGATCATCGCGTTGATATTCAAGACGGGCTGGCGTCTCCGCACCTGATATCGCACAGCCCAATGCGCCTGAATCGCCATCGCTGGAGTGGGTCGCTGCGTTAAAACCAACATCCAGGCGTCGTCGGTAGCGCCGAGAAAATCAGTTCAAATCGTTGATCGTGCGGTAAAATGGCGAAGAAACGACACAGACTGCAAAAAAGGGTTTGACCGAATCAGGGTGCGGGCTTAGAGGCCGGTTCACCGACGGGGTGCAGACGGTTTTTGCCGGAAACGCTGAGTTGGTCGCCGATAGAAACGGACCGCCAAGTCCCCCGTGATAAACGGGGAACGCTGGTTGTCCGCCAATTTTGTCGGTTGTGCTCTTTGACATTGTAGGTTTAGATGAAGGGACATGTGGGCGACGGCGCCTGCTCCCGGGGCTTCAGGGCTCGGGGTGGCAGTTTAAAATAGTCGTTTGCCTTATACATGTCCTAACGTAACCATACGTTTAGACAAGTGCAGGGTAATTGACCCCTGAA
>JBDUBN010000030.1:0-13070 GCA_040004085.1 Novosphingobium sp. | reverse complement strand
ACCGCTGCAGCTTGGGGCGTGTGGCTGCACGGAGCGGCAGGCCAACGCGCGGCGGCAGAATCCGGAACGCTAGGCTACCTCGCGCGCGACCTCGGCGCCCACATTCCGCGCCTTATGGAGCGACGTTAGAGCCAGATCTGGCTCTAGCGCTGGGTTGCGAGATACGCGATTAACGCTGCCCGCTGCTTGGCATCGGCCACGCCGATCACCATGCGGGTTCCCGGGATCATTTTTCCAGGCGAGGTCAGGAATTTGTCAAGGTTCGCCGCCGTCCAGGTGACCTTGGAATTGGCCATGGCCTGGGAGTAGTTCTTGAACGCTGAGGCTGCGGCCTTGCGCCCCACTACCCCGCGCAAGTTGGGAGCCATCGGGCCGGGTTGTCCGCCAGCGGTCACCACATGGCAGGCCGCGCAGCGCTGCTTGAACAGCAATTCGCCGGGATTGCTCTGCGCGTTGGCAGTCGCAGGCAGCATGACTGCCGCAACGAGCAGGGCGGAAATTACCAAGGCAGAACGAATAACCATGAAATCTCCAACCATCTTTGCCGCGAACTACGCCCAGTCGAGCGGCCTGATAACCGCGAATTTTGCGGAAACCAATGCCTAACGCGCGGCTTCCGATCCGATTATGTCGGTGGTCGATTTACCCACCATTAATTGTCATTTGGCGAGGTCTTCGGGTGTGTCGATCTCAAGCATCAGCCCCGGCCGTTGCACGATGGCAGCCAAACACCAGAATATCGCAGGACACTTCACCACAAGCCGTTGCGGCCACGAGTTGATTACGTTCCCTGCTGCGATAAGACCAATCAGCAAACCGTCAAGGTGCTGCCGATATACCCCTCAGGCGATATCACCCGGCCGTGGCCAGAACCTTTTGCCACGCCGCAAGTCGTGCTTCGCGCGTTGCCTCATCCATCATGGGTTCAAACCTGTCACTCGGCGGGAGCATGGTGCGCGCCTGTTCAAGACTGCCATGAATTCCCGCGCCCACGCTAGCCAGCATGGCCGCGCCGCGCGCCGTGGTTTCGATGTCGACGGGCCGTTCCAATGACACATTCAGCACATCGGCAAGATCCTGCGCCAGCCAGTCGTTGCCGCTCATGCCGCCATCGATGCACAACGTCTGCCAGTCGGCACCGTCAGCGGCGAAGGCCTGTTTCAAGTCGTGGCACTGATGCGCCATCGACTCCAAAGCCGCCCGGACGATGTGCGCGGCGGTGGAATTATGGGTGAGGCCAGCGATCACGCCAGTGGCATTTGGCCGCCAGTGCGGTGCGCCAAGGCCGGACAGCGCGGGCAGGATAACCACTCCGCCATTGTCCGCGACCGAGCGGGCGAGGCGTTCGCTATCCGGCGCGGACTGGATCAGGCCCAGATTGTCACGCAGCCACTTCATCAGGCTGCCGGCGACGAAAACCGATCCTTCCAGCGCATAAGTCCGCTCCCCGCCCACATCGGCAAGCACCGTACCGAGCAGGCGGTTAGACGAATGCGGCAGCGTGGCTCCGGTGCTGGCGAGGATGAAAGCGCCGGTGCCGAATGTCGCCTTGGTCTGGCCGGGCGCGAGGCAGCCCTGCCCGATCGTCGCCGCTTGCTGATCACCAGCCATCCCGGCAATCGGAATCGCCTTGCCGAGCAGGTCAGGCAGCGTCTTGCCGACAATCTCAGCGCAGCCGACTATGGCGGGCAGCGTAGCGACCGGAACGCCGAACAGGTCGCACAGACCCCGATCCCAGTCGCGTCCGTCGAGCGCCATCAGCGCGGTGCGACTGGCGTTAGTTGCGTCACTGATGTGCAGACCGCTGGTGAGCTTCCACACCAGCCAGCTTTCCACTGTGCCGAACGCCAGACTGTCACCCAGTTCGCGCGCCTTGGGCACGTTATCGAGAATCCAGCGCATCTTGCTGCCGGAGAAGTACGGGTCGAGCAAAAGCCCGCTTTTCGCCTGCACTTCAGGTTCGTGGCCAGCCTGCTTCAGCGCCTCGCAAGCATCGGCTGTGCGGCGGTCTTGCCAGACGATGGCGGGTGATATCGCGCGGCCTGTGCGGCAATCCCATGCCACCACGGTTTCGCGCTGGTTGGTAACACCTATGGCGGCGATCCGGTCTGCGCCGCCTGCTGTTTCAACGACCCGGCGCATGCAGGCCAGCGTCTTGTCGAAGATTTCCTCGGCGTCATGCTCGACCCAACCGGGGCGCGGATAGTGCTGTTCGATAGGCTCTTGCGCGGTCGATTTCACGCTGCCGTCAGGCGCATAGAGCATCGCGCGGGTGGACGTGGTGCCTTCGTCAATGACCAGAATATAACGTTCGGTCATGCAGGCTCCTTGTGCGGGGACAGAGCATCCGCCAGCGCCGCCGCCTCGTCAACGGTGAAGTGCAGTCCCAGCTTGGTCCGCCGCCACAGGATGTCGTCCGCCGCGACCGCCCATTCGCGGCTGACGAGATAATCCACTTCGCGTTGCGTCAGTCCGTGGCCAAAATGCCGGCCACAATCGGCCAGACGGGCAGCATCGCCCAGCACCGTCCAGGCCAGTGTGCCATAGGCCTTGATCATACGGTCTGCCCAGTCTGGTTGAAGGAACTCGTAGCGCTCGCGGAACTTGGCCAGCAAATCGGCTGCGCCTTGCATGGGAAAGTCGCCACCCGGCAGCGGCGCGGTGCTGCTCCATGCCGGGCCGGAAATGGCAGGCAAGCGGCCTGCCAGCAGGTCCACCGCTTCCTCGGCAAGGTGGCGATAGGTGGTGATCTTGCCGCCGAATACGCTGAGAATGGCCGCACCTTCGCGCTGGTCAGACAGTTCGAACTGATAACCCCGCGTCGCCGCTTCCGGCCTGCCCGACCCGTCCTCGATCAATGGACGCACGCCTGAATACGACCACACAACGTCCGCCGGGGTCACGACATGCGCAAAATAGTGGCTGGCACCCTCGCACAGATAGGCGATCTCCTCGGCATCGGCGTGGACGTCCTCCAGCAGCCCGTGATGGTCGCGGTCAGTCGTGCCGATCAGGGTGAAATCGCGCTCGTATGGTATCGCGAAGAAAATGCGCCCGTCGGCCAGTTGGAAGAAATAGGCGAACGGGTGATCAAATAACCGCCTGACCACGATATGCGATCCGCGCACCAGTCGCATCTTGTGGTCGGCGCGTTCGTGCGCGCGCTCGTTGACCTTGAGCACGGACGGTCCGGCGGCGTTGACCACCGCACGGGCATGGAAAATCCCTTGTGGCGTCTCGATTTTCCACCGATCGCCAACCCGCATTAGGCTGGTCACTTCACAGCGCGTCCGCACGTCCGCTCCCCGGTCTGCCGCATCGCGGGCATTGAGCGTAACCAGCCGGGCGTCATCGACCCAGCAGTCTGAATAGATATAGCCGGTGCTGAACCCGACATTCAGCGGTGCTCCCGCCGGATGCCTCGACAGGTTCAC
The DNA here is from genome assembly GCA_040004085.1 of Novosphingobium sp. Lineage (GTDB taxonomy): Bacteria > Pseudomonadota > Alphaproteobacteria > Sphingomonadales > Sphingomonadaceae > Novosphingobium. The sequence continues at coordinate 9,636 of JBDUBN010000030.1, read as the reverse complement.
CGTGTTGGTGGCGGGCAAAGCCTTGCGCCCGCCGATATGGTCATACAGAAACAGCCCCAGCCGCAGCAGCCAGCGCGGACGCAAGCCGGAAACCCACGGCAGCACAAAGCGCATCGGCCAGATGATATGCGGCGCAATAGCCCAAAGGCGTTCGCGTTCGGACAGCGATTCGCGCACCAGCCCGAACTCGTAATGCTCAAGATAGCGCAGCCCGCCGTGCACCAGTTTGGTCGAGGCGGACGAGGTGCCTTGCGCCAGATCGCCGCGCTCCAGCAGCAAGACCCGCGCGCCGCGTCCCGCCGCATCGCGCGCGATCCCGCAGCCGTTCACGCCGCCGCCCACCACGGCAATGTCGTAGATCACCTCGCTCATATCCGCAGCCTAGCGGTCAAATTGCTACGGAGCCATGCCGACTTTTAGCCGCAGTGTTCAGGCGCAGCAGTTGCCGAGGTATCGCTGTCATGCACGGCAAGTCCCCTCCGGGCGGGTTCAGATTTCCGCGATCACTGTGTTGGCAAGCGTGCCGAGGACTCCAATGGAAATATCCACCCGGTCGCCTGCCTGCAGGTAAAGCGGCGGGTTGCGCTTGTCGCCAACGCCGCCGGGAGTGCCGGTAGCGATCACGTCGCCGGGGGCCAGCTCGGTGAAGGTCGAGCAGTATTCGATCACCGCCGCAATATCCCAGATCATGTCCGACACCGGCTGATCCTGCACCAGTTGGCCGTTTATCCGGGTCTGGACCTGTTGTCCGCCAAGGTCCGCGACTTCGTCCGGTGTCACCATAGCCGGGCCGAAAGCGCCGGTGCCGGGAAAGTTCTTACCCGGCGTGAACTGGATGTTGTGACGCTGCCAATCGCGCGCCGTGGCATCGTTGAAAATCGAGTACCCGGCCACATGCTCCATCGCCTGCGCTCGCGCAATGCGGCGGCCGCCTTTGCCGATGATCACCGCCAGTTCGCCTTCATAATCGAAACGCGTGGTTTCCTTGGGCCGGACCAGCGGGTCACCCGCCGCTAACAGCGTGTCCGCCCAGCGGGTGAAGATCGCCGGATGATCCATTTGCTCGCGCCCGGTTTCGGCAACGTGGGTGGCGTAGTTCAACCCGACGCACAGTATCTTGCCGGGGTTTGGAACGACCGGCAGCAGGCGAACGTCGCCGAGCGCAAACGTGCCGGTCGGAGACAGCGCCGCCAGATTGCCACCCAGTGCATCGCGTAGGAACGCGGGCGCGTTCGGCGCACCAAGGTCATGCACGACATCGCCTGCAAGCCGACCGAAACTTTGCGAGCCATCGGGCCTGCGAAAACTGATGTATTGCGTCATGCGTTTTTCTCTCGATTATCCAGCGGCTCGCTCTTCCAGTCGCGGCGGAAGTGAAAGCGTTCTTCCGCGGTGCGAAGCCCATCAAAATCCTTATCCGATATTCCCCACTGGTCGATACGTTTTTCCGGCCACGTCCATTCGTCCGGCGTCCCCGTGACATAGTCGGCCGGGACCTTTTCGACGGCCCTAGTTTGCCCACATCAGCAAGGAGCCGCCATTCATGACCAGCCGTCCTGCGCCTCAAGACTTGCCGCCAGTTCGCCGATTACCCGGTAGCAATCGAGCACTTGTCCGACCGATGAATTCGGCTGACGCCCTTCGCGGATCGCAGCCACGAACTCTCGGTCCTGAAGTTCGATGCCGTTGTTCGACACTGCCACACCGGACAGGTCGATCGGCTCCTCCTTGCCGTTCACAAGGTCATCATAGCGCGCGATGTAGGTGGCGGTATCGCCGATGTAGCGGAAAAAGGTGCCAAGCGGTCCGTCGTTGTTGAATGACAGTGACAACGTGCAAATCGCGCCGCTTTCGCTCTTCAACTGAATCGACATGTCCATCGCGATGCCGAGTTCAGGATGCTTTGGCCCCTGCATGGCATTGGCGCTGACGATCTTGCCCGCTTGATAGGCAAACAGGTCAATCGTGTGCGCGGCGTGGTGCCACAGCAGGTGGTCGGTCCAGCTGCGCGGCTGCCCCTTCGCATTCATGTTCTTGCGGCGGAAGAAATAGGTCTGAACGTCCATCTGCTGCAAATTCAGCTCGCCCGCGACGATCCGGTTATGGACGTACTGGTGCGACGGATTGAAGCGGCGGGTGTGGCCGACCATGCAGGTGAGGCCGGTTTCCTGTTGCTTGCGAACCACCGCCTCGGCATCAGCCCATGTGTCAGACAGCGGAATTTCGACCTGAACGTGCTTGCCCGCATTCATGCAGGCGATGGCCTGTTCGGCATGCAACTGCGTTGGCGTGCACAGGATCACCGCATCGACATCATCGCGGGCCAGCGCGTCTTCCAGCTCGGTGGAACTGTGCTTCGCGCCGTACTTTTTTGCGACCTCAGCGGCTTGCTCGCCAGTGCGACTGATGATCGAGACGATCTCTGTCCCGGCGATATTCAGCAGACCATCGAGGTGCTTTTCGCCAAAAGCGCCCGCCCCTGCGAGTGCGATACGGATAGGCTGACTCATGTAACAGGCTCCAGAACGATATGTCCCACGTTGCCGCCAAGATCGAGCAGGCGATTGTAATCGCGATCAAGCACGGCCTGTTTCTGGTCTTCAGACATCGGCCATTCGGCCAGATAGGCGCGCTCGTCCGCTTTCCAGCGCTCGCGATTTTCGGCCTTCATCAGGCTCATCGCGAACTGGTTGAGGTGATACCCCTGCCGCGCCCGTTTGGCAGTATAGACGCGGGTGCCGGGGATGTCGTCAAACTCGGCTAGATAAGCGTGAATGTCGACTGGTCCGCTCATGCCTTAGCCTCCTGCTGCGCCGCGATTTCGCGAGCAATAATCTGCCGCGCCCGCGTGCCGCCTTCGTCGATCTTGTAGGCCGTCAGTTTAAGGTCGGGGTTTGCCTCAATGGCCAGCTGCTGCGCTTCGAGCACGTCCTTGTCCTGCAGGAATACGCCGCCCTGCTGTGACTTGAACTGGGCGGTGAAGCCATCGTCATGCACATCGAAATTGCGCGCCATGCCCCAGAAATAGTGGTGGCTGCCCTCATCCTGCGGGGTCATCACATCGATCACGAAACCGCGTACGCCTTGGTCGTGTGTCACGATAGTCGCGCCACTGCCTACGGGGGCGACGCCAACGTCGATGATCACTGCGGATGGCAGCATGAACTGGCAGATCTGCCAGCGGTCAACCTTGCCGCCCTCCCGCAGCGCGCCCGCCCAGAACGGCGGCGCGTCAACACCCGGCATCCAGCGCCGCACAAAGACCTGCTTTCCCTCAACCTGCGTCTCAATGGGCGCGTGCATGATCTCTGGCTGGCCAATAGAACCGGGGTGGACATGCGTTTCGTGCGTCAGGTCCATCAGGTTGTCGATCGCCAGCCGGTAGTCCGAGGCGATCGGGTAATAGCCACCGTCAAAGCGCCAGTCGGGCGCTGAACATGGCCACAAGTCAGGGATCAGCGCCGGATCAGCGGCAGCCTTGTCACCCACCCACACCCAGACAAAGCGGTGACGTTCCTCAACGGCATAAGTCTCGGCGCAAATGCGGCGGTTTACCGGATCGCTGCTGATCGGCATTTCCTCGGCCACGCCGTCCGCGCCCAGCTTTAGCCCGTGATAGCGGCAACGGATGGAATCGCCTTCGCGCAGGCCCATGGAAAGCGGCAGCAGTCGGTGCGGACAGGCATCGCGCATGGCGACAACCCCGCGATCCAGCTTGCGATAGAACATCATCGACACGCCGCAAATGGTCCGGGCGAGCGGCTGAGAATCCACTTCGTGATCCCAGGCAGCCGCGTACCAGGCGTTGGTCAGCCAGGTGCTCACAGACCGCGCGCCTTCAGTTTGGCATCAAGGCGCGGGAATACCCGGCGCGCGTTGCCTTCGAAAATTGCGTGGCGCTCGGCATCGGACACATCGAGCGCGTCGACATAGCGTTTGGTGTCGTCAAAATAATGCCCGGTGGTCGGATCGATACCCCGCACCGCGCCGACCATTTCACTGCCGAACAGGATGTTCTTGTTGTCGATCACGTCAGCCAGCAGGTTCACCCCCGGCTGGTGATAGACGCAGGTATCGAAGTACACATTGTTCATCAGGTGACGGCCAAGGTCCGGCTTCTTGAGCATGTCGGCAAGGCCGCGATAGCGCCCCCAGTGATACGGAACCGCCCCGCCGCCGTGCGGAATGATGAAGCGAAGCGTAGGGAAACGGCTGAACAGATCGCCTTCCAGCAATTGCATAAAGGCGATGGTATCAGCCGCGATGTAATAGCCGCCGGTGGCGTGCATTGCCGGGTTGCACGATCCCGAGACGTGGATCATCGCGGGCACGTCCAGCTCGCACATCGTCTCATAAAACGGGAACCAGTATTCGTCGGTCAGCGGCGGGTGGGTGAAGTGTCCGCCGCCCGGATCTGGGTTGAGGTTGCAGCCGATGAAGCCCAGCTGCTCCACACAGCGGCGCAGTTCGGCAATCGAACTGGTCATGTCCGCCTCTGGCGATTGCGGCAACATGCAAACCCCCGCAAACGTCTCCGGATACAGGCCGACCACCCGCGCGATCAGGTCGTTGCAGACTTGCGCCCACTTCACGGCGACCGACTGATCGCCAACATGCGGCGCCATGGCCGAGGCCCGAGGTGAGAAAACCGTCATGTCCGCGCCGCGTTCTTTCAGCAGGCGGAGTTGGTTGGACTCGATGGTTTCGCTGATTTCGTCGTCGGAAATGTCGGAATAGGCGGGTGCGGGGACACCGGCCTTGAATGCCGCCTTCTGCGCCTCGCGCCATTCGTCGTGCGCCTTGGGCAGCACGGTATAATGGCCGTGGCAGTCAATGATCATGGTCATGCGCGATATCCTTTTCCCGCCGCTGCGCGCTGCCGCACGACCGTGCCTCGGGTCATCACCGGGTCCACGCCGAGCGCGCTGAGCGTCTTCGCCGATTCTTCCATTTCCGCCGCGCGGCGCAAGCCGTGGGCTGACATGCGCTCCAGATTATAAGCCGCGCGCGCAGCCCAAGGCAGCGCCTTTTCGCTGGCGTCTAGCGAGGTTAAAACCTCATCCGTCACCCCTGCCGCATCGGCAGCGCGCATCATTTCGTCGGTGAGCGCTTCGATCCCCTTGACCATGACCGAGCGGATCATCTTGATCGCGCTGGCCCGGCCAACTTCACTGCCAACAACGCGCACGTTAGTGAACCCGGCGTCAATCAGCGCAGCGGCAGCCTCGTTAGCGTGTTCGCCCGAAACCAGCAGGGACACCTTCATCCCCGCCGGGTCTACCGGCGCGAGCACCGCCACATCGACATAGCGCCCGCCTACCCGCTCCACGAACTCCGCAGCGGCACGTTTGGTGTCCGGGGCCACCGAATTCATATCGCACCAGATCGCACCCGGTGCCAACGCCGGGGCATGTTCCTGCGCGGCCAAGAGCGCCTGATCGGCCGTCACCAGCGACAGCACCAGCGGAACGCCCGCCAGTGCGCTGGCCGCATCGGGAGCCGCCGTCACACTTGCCTCAGCCATACTCGCCGCCCGCGCCGCGTCCACGTCAAACGCCCGCGCGCGCTGTGCCCAACCCGCCGCTCGGGCAAAAGTCGAACCCGCTTCTCCGAAACCTATCAGGGCAATTGAGGCATCCATATGTGCGCTTTTGCGGCGATCACTGCACTCCGCCAAATGAAATGGCGGTCCCGCCCATCATTTTATGCTAATTCTTCCTCGCCCCCAACCACGCGGAGCACATCGATAAACGCCTGCTGCGACGCCGTTGGTCGCCAGCCCTTGCGCGACAGGATGCCAATCGTGCGCTCGACCGGAACCGGGGCCGGCTTCGCCACCAATATCCCGACAGCGAGTTCAACCGCCAGCTGTGATCGCGACAGCAAAGTCAGCGCATCGCTGCCAACGAGCAATTGGCGTACTGCCAGCACTGACCCGCATTCAATGTTCACCGGCGGCACCTCTGCCCCGGCGCTCAGCATCATATCCTCCCAATACCGCCGCAGCGGCGTCTCGCGTGAGGGCATGATCCAGGCGAAGCGCGTAAGCTCATCGCCGTTCGGCTCTGCCACACCAGCCAGTGGATGCCCCGCCCGCATGATCACCGCCGGACGGTCAGTGAACACCTCCTCCTGCGCCAGATCATCGAGCGAAGCCGGGTCGCGCAGCGCGCCCAGCATCAGGTCAATCTCGCCGTCGCGCAGCGGGCCGGACAGCTCGGCATAGCTGCCCTCCACCACCGACACGGCGACACTAGGATGGGCGCGGGTGAAGCGCAGAATAGTCTCGGGCAGCCAGCGCGCGCGCGACAATGGCATCGCTCCCACGACCACTTTGCCTGCACGCGAACCCTGCCACGCCGCGACTTCATCAAACCCCGCGCGAAGTTCGGCCATCGCCAAGCCAAATGCCCGCGCGCGCCGGATGCCTTGCGCGGTCAGCATTACCGAACGCCCGCGCCGCTCGACCAATCGCTGCCCCAGCGCCACCGACAAATCGGCCACCGCCCGGTGCAGCGCCGCAGATGAAAGCCCGGTGGACTGCTCCGCCGCCGCATAACTGCCGACCCTCGCCAGTGCGAGGAATGCGCGGGCCTGCGTGCCGGTAACGCGGGACGATCCAATTAACGCGATAGCAGCGTCGATACGCGGGGCGAGCAGTAGCGCCGGTTCAGTCGGAGTCATTCCGGCCGGTCCGCGCTCAAACAACCGGCAACCCAGATCGTTCTCCAGACGCGCGATCAATTGCGTCAGGGCCGGTTGGGTCAGATTGACCGCCCGCGCCGCGCGGGTGACGCTGCCGTGGCGCACGGTTGCGGCGAATGCGGCCAGGTGACGGATATTCGGCGGGCGGTTATCCATAGCCTGTCACTTAGCAAAAGTTTATGGCAACTGCCAAGTTCGCATTGGAACGTGAAAGCATCCGCTTTCAAGGGCAAATGACGAGATTACGCTGCGGAGAAGCAAACATGTCGGGAATCGTCGTCCAGAACATCGAACGAGCCGATCAGGCGGTGATCGACGGCCTCGCCGCTTGCGGGGTTTCAACGGTGCACGAGGCGCAAAATCGCACCGGCCTGCTCGCCAGCTATATGCGCCCGATCTATACCGGCGCGCGCATCGCCGGTTCTGCCGTGACCATCAGCGCCGCCCCCGGCGACAACTGGATGGTCCACGTCGCCATTGAACAATTGCAGGCGGGCGACATTATGCTCCTCGCTCCGACCAGCCCTTGCGAGGACGGCTATTTCGGCGACCTCCTCGCCACCAGCGCCATCGCGCGCGGCTGCCGGGGGCTGGTGATCGACGCGGGAGTGCGCGACGTGCGGGACCTGACCGAAATGCAGTTCCCCGTCTGGTCAAAGGCGATCTACGCGCAAGGCACGGTCAAGAACACACTCGGCAGCGTCAACGTGCCGGTCGTCTGCGCCAATGCTCTGGTCAATCCGGGCGATGTGATCGTGGCCGATGATGATGGCGTCTGCGTCGTCCCACGTGCCAATGCTGAGGCAGTGCTGAAGGCCGCCCAGGCGCGCGAGGCCAACGAGGCGGACAAACGCGCCAAGCTGGCAAGCGGAGTGCTCGGCCTCGACATGTACAAGATGCGCGAACGGCTTGAGCGCGAAGGGCTGAAATATGTCTGACGGCCATTCCGCACTCACCACGGCCCAGTGCATGTGGATGCGCGGCGGAACGTCGAAGGGCGGCTATTTCCTGCGGGACGACCTACCCGCTGACCCTGCTGCACGCGATGCCTTTCTGCTGGCGGTCATGGGCTCGCCCGATCCGCGCCAGATTGACGGTATGGGTGGCGCCGATCCGCTGACCAGCAAGGTCGCGGTAGTGAGCAAATCGGCGCGCGAGGGGATCGACGTCGATTACCTGTTCCTGCAGGTATTCGTCGATCAGGCCCTGGTTACCGACGCGCAGAACTGCGGCAATATTCTCGCGGGAGTCGGCCCGTTTGCCATCGAGCGCGGTCTGGTTGTCGCAACCGGCGAAGAAACCAGCGTGGCGATCTACATGGAAAACACTGGGCAGGTCGCGGTGGCATCTGTGCAGACACCCGGTGGCACGGTAACTTATGCTGGCAGCGCGGCGATTGACGGCGTGCCCGGTACGCATGCCCCGATCCCGCTGGAATTTCGCGACACCGCCGGCTCGTCATGCGGCGCGTTACTGCCAAGCGGCAACGCCGTCGATGTGGTCAATGGGGTGCAGGTCACGCTGATCGACAACGGCATGCCCTGTGTGGTGATGAAGGCCGCCGACCTTGGGATAACCGGCTACGAAGACCGCGACTGGCTGGACAGCGCGACTGACCTCAAGGCCCGGATCGAGGCGATACGCCTTGCGGTGGGTGAGCGCATGAACCTTGGCGATGTGCGCGACAAATCGGTGCCGAAGATGATGCTGGTCGCCCCGCCCCACAATGGCGGCGCGGTGACCGTGCGCAGCTTCATCCCGCACCGCGCGCATGCAACTATCGGCGTGCTCGGCGCGGTCAGTGTCGCGACTGCTTGCCTCATTGCCGGTTCGCCCGCCGCAGAAGTTGCGGTCATTTCCGAAGGTCGGCGCAAGACGCTGTCGGTCGAGCATCCGACCGGCGAAATGTCGTGCGTCCTTGAAACAGACAAGACAGGCACGGTCACCAGCGCGGCCTTGCTGCGCACCGCGCGCAAGTTGATGGATGGAGTTGTTTTCGCATGACCAACCGCATTGTCAGCTGGCACCCCGCCCCGTCCAAACCTCGCTACACCCCACCTGCTGGCGCGATCGACGCGCATTGTCATGTGTTCGGCCCGATGGCGCAATTCCCATTTAGCGCCAAGGCCAAATACCTGCCCGAAGACGCCGGGCCGGACATGCTGTTCGCTTTGCGTGATCACTTTGGCTTTGCCCGCAACGTCATCGTGCAGGCAAGCTGCCACGGCACCAATAACGCCGCGACGCTGGACGCCATAGCCAAATCAGGCGGGAAAGCGCGCGGGGTCGCGGCGGTCGATCCTGCGATCTCCGAGGGCGAACTCGTCGCCCTGCATGCTGGCGGGATGCGCGGCATTCGTTTCAATTTCCTCAAGCGGCTGGTCGACGATGCGCCAAAGGACAAGTTCCTCGAAGTGGCGAGCCGTCTGCCCGCTGGCTGGCACGTCGTGATCTATTTCGAGGCCGACATTCTGGACGAACTGCACCCATTCATGGAGGCAATTCAGGTGCCTCTGGTGATAGACCACATGGGCCGCCCCGACGTTAGCCAGGGACCGCACGGCGCGGACATGAAGGCGTTCCGCGCGCTGCTGGATTCGCGCGACGACATCTGGTTCAAGGCCACCTGCCCTGACCGGCTCGATCCATCAGGCGATCCGTGGAACGCATTCGCCGCCGCCGTAGCGCCTTTGGTCGCGGACTATCCGGACCGTGTGCTGTGGGGCACCGACTGGCCGCACCCCAACATGCAAGACGCGGTGCCTGATGACGGTCACCTCGTCGACATGATCCCCCGCATCGCCCCCACGGCTGAACTGCAGCGCAAGCTGCTGATCGACAACCCGATGCGACTCTACTGGCCGGAGGAATTGGGTTAAACCGGCAACCCGACATAGTTCTCCGCAATGGTCATCTGCGCGGCTTTGCTGG
>JBDUBN010000292.1:0-3878 GCA_040004085.1 Novosphingobium sp. | reverse complement strand
GCGGCGATAGCGCCCAGCAGCACTGCGATCCCCGCCAGCACCGCAACCGAAGCTGCGGCAAGGATCGCCAGACTCATCTGCCCCAGCAGGTTGCGCGCATCGCGCAGCAGCGGCCCGGTTTCGATCACTGAACTCGACGGGAAAGCGCGCGTCAGGCGGCGGAGGAGGTCGCCCTTTGCAGCCCCGGGCGGAAGATCAATCGTCGCCGCCAGATTATGCGGTGCATCGGCGATGGCGTTGGGCGAGAACACCAGCACATAATTGAACCCCATCGAATCCCAGTCGATCCGCCGAAAACTGGCAATCGTCGCGCTGCGTTCCACGCCCAGCAGGCCGATGGTCAACCGGTCGCCCAGATGCAGGTCCAGCGCCTCGGCCAGCTTTTCGTCGATGGAAACCAGCGGCGGCCCGGAGTAGGCTTTGGGCCACCATTTGCCCGCCGTCAGGCTGTTGCCCTCGGGCAATTCGTCGGCATATGTCAGCCCACGCTCGCCGCGCAGGGGCCAGGCATTTTCGGGGATCACCTTGAGGTCGCTCGTGCGGATCATTGCCGCAGTTGGACCATAAGCAAGGATCGCCCCGCGCAACGCTGGGACCGTTCGCAAATGCGCCTGCGGGGCAGCGGTGTGGACGGCCTGATCGAATTCGGCCAGCCGATCCTTCGGCACGTCCATGATGAAATAGTCGGGCGCGCGCGCGGGAACGCGGCTGGCGATATTGGCGTCCAGACTGCTCTCCACCGCCGCCAACAACACGAACGTCGTGAGCCCGAACCCCAGTGCCGTCACCAGCGCCCCGGTCTGCGCGCCGGGGCGGTGCAGGTTGGCAAGCGCGGCCCGCAGCAACGGATTAGCCGGACGCGGCAACCGCGCAAAGCCGCGCCGCAGCAGCCAGCCCAGCCCGGCCAACAGCCCCAGCATCGCCGCCGCTCCGCCCAGAAAACCCGCCGTCACCAGCGGCTGTGCGGCACTCAGCAATGCCAGCGCGGCAATCGCCGCCAACCCCAGCCCGACCGGCAGCGCGGCATGGCGCGCAGCGTTCCCGAGCGGGCTCACCCGCGCTCGCAGCAGCGCCATCGCCGGAAAAGTCCGCGCCCGGGCGAGCGGCGGCGCGGTGAACACCAGCGCCACCAGCAGGCCGTATGCCGCCGCGCGCGCCAGCGCCGCCGGATCGATGCGGAAACCGCCCTCGACCGGCAAAAGTCCTGCCAATGCCTGCGCCAGCAGCGGCGAGATCATCACTCCGGCGGTGAGGCCTGCCACAGTGCCGACCACTGCCGCCGCCATGATCTGCAACAGGGTGATCCGGGCAATGTCGCCGCTGGTTGCGCCCAGCACTTTCAGCGTCGCGATGCTGCCGCGCCGGGCCTCCAGCCACGACGACACGCCGCCGCCAATGCCGATTCCGGCAATCGCCAGAGCGGCAAGGCCCACCAGCACGAGGAATTCGCCCAACCGCGAAATGAACCGCTCGGCCCCCGGCGCGGCATTGTCGCGCGTGCGGACGTCAAAGCCGGATGCCGGAAACTGCTTGGCCAGCGTCTTTGACACCGATTCAGGATCATGCGGCGCGGTGAAGGCAATGCGGTACTTGCTGCGGTACATCGCGCCGGGCAGCAGCAATCCCGCTGCGGCGGGTACGTCGGCGCGCACAATGGCGACCGGACCGAGCGTAAAGCCCTCACCCAGCCGGTCGGGCTCGGCGCCGACAATGCCCGCCAGTTTCAGCCGCGCGCTACCGATGGTGAAGCTGTCGCCCACCTTGATGCCCAGCCGCGCCGCGGCGCCTTCGCCCAGCCATGCCCCGCCGACAGGCGGAGTGCTGACTTTGCGCCCGTCCTTCAGCGTCAATTGCCCATAAAGCGGCCAAGCCGCGTCCACGGATTTCAGCTCAACCGGGGCCGCAGAATCACCCGCAATCGCCATGGCTTGCAGGCGTTTGCCGCCCGATACTTTGCCCAATTTGGCGAACGCTGCCAGTTCGTCCGCAGTCGCCTCGCGCTGCCAGACGGAAAGCTGGATATCGCCGCCCAAAATGACCCGGCCGCGGCTGGCCAATTCATATTCGATCGCGCCGGTCAGCGTACCGATCGCCGCCAGCGCGCCGACGCCCAAGAACAGGCAAACGAGTAGCAGCCGCAAGCCCTTGAAGCGCGCCGACAGATCTCGGCGGGCAATGCGCCAAGCCGCGGACCAAGGTAGGGCTGTGGACGCCGCGCTCATCATCAAGCCGCGCTGTCGCTAACGATGCGGCCATCGCCCAAAGTCACCACACGTTGGCAATGCGCCGCCAGATCGACATCGTGCGTGATAATCACCAGCGTCGCCCCGGTCTCGGCGCGGCGGGCAAACAGCAGGTCGATAATCTGCGCGCCGGTGGCGGCGTCCAGATTGCCGGTCGGCTCATCGGCAAAGATCAGCGCCGGGCGCGGCGCGGTGGCGCGGGCAAGGGCCACGCGTTGCTGCTCGCCGCCCGAAAGCTGTGCCGGGTAATGGTCCAGCCGGTGGGCAAGGCCGACGGCGGCAAGCTCGGCGGCGGCGCGTTCCCGCACATTGGTCATCCCCGCCAGTTCCATCGGCGTGGACACGTTTTCCAGCGCGGTCATGGTCGGTAGCAGGTGAAAGGCCTGCAACACAATGCCGATCCGTCCGCGCCGCGCCCGCGCCAGACCGTCTTCATCCAGTGCGGCAAAATCCTCGCCCGCCACGTTCAGTTCGCCCGACTGTGCGCGTTCCAGCCCGCACAGCAGGGCCATGAGCGAACTCTTGCCTGATCCCGACGGCCCCAGCAGCGCCAGCGTTTCACCCACGGCAACGCTCAGGTCGATCCCCTTGAGGATTTCGACACTGCCGAGCGTGAGTTTCAGTTTGCGGGCGATGATTGCTGCGGAAGCAGGCTGATTTGCACTTGTCACCATGCCGCGATGGCATAGCTAGGGGCACCGCGGCAAGGAGTCATCATGTCGAGAATTGTATCACTGGTGTTTGGGGTCTTGCTGCTGGCGGCCTGTTCGCCCGAAGCGCAGCCTGTGCCGCAACCCACCCGGGGCGCGGTATCGCACGACGATCCGCTGCCGATGCCGGGGCAAGAGCGCCGGATTTTGGCGGTTGGAGACAGCCTGTTTGCCGGATACGGCCTCAATCCGGGCGAGAGTTATCCGGCGAAGCTGGAAGCCGCACTGCGCGGACGCGGGGTCAATGTGCGGATTACCAATGCCGGGGTTTCCGGTGACACATCGGCGGCTGGCGCGCAGCGGCTGGGCTTTGTCCTCGACAGCCTGAAATCCCCGCCCGATCTGGTCGTGATCGAGTTCGGCGGCAATGACATCCTGCGCGGCCTGCCGCCCGAACAGACCCGGCAGAACCTTGACGCAATGCTGGCAGAAACGCAGCGGCGGGGGTTGAAGGTTCTGCTCATGGGCATGCTGGCCCCGCCCAACCTGGGCGCGGATTTCCGGGCGAAGTTCGATCCGATCTACCCGGCGCTGGCGAAAAAGTACGATGCCAAGCTGGTGCCATTTTTCCTGTCGGCGGTGATGGACAAGCCCGATCTGGTGCAGGCCGACCACATGCACCCAACCGCGCACGGGATCGAGGAAATCGTCGCGGCAACATCGGCGCAAGTGGCGAAGGCCATACAGTGAGATTGCCTTGCTAACCGCTCACCCTGAGCCTGTCGATGGGCTGTTTTGTTCTTTGACCATGCGCTCGGCCCAAATCAAACAGCAGCCCTTCGACAGGCTCAGCGAAGACGGAATTTGGTATGATTGGATGGAGTTGCAATCAGCTCAGCCGCTCCGCCGTTCCGTCGCTGATTCGCCAGTTCGCAGCTTCCCCGGCGATATCGCTGAACGGGGCGAGTTCGGTGCCGGTCAGCCA
>JBDUBN010000029.1:0-13148 GCA_040004085.1 Novosphingobium sp. | reverse complement strand
GCGGAAGTGCCCAGTTTGCTGGCGTATCTCGATACCTTGGTGCCCGAATCGGCCTGAGATTTGTCGACCGGCCCTATCCCCCGGCAATCCGCGTCACGAACAGCACCTCGGTTCCCGGATCAAGCGGGGTGTCCCAGGCGGTGATCGCCACACCGTTCACCGCAATTGCGGCGCGGCTGTCTGCTGCCAAGGCAAAGCCCGGCGCGATAGCGTCCAGCGCGCGGACCAGCGCAAAGACATCGCCTGCCGAAACCTCATGTTCATCCTGCCCGCCGAAAAACTCTGCAGGAAACGGCGGCGTCAGGATGACTCTGACCACGGTTCAGGCTTTGGCCTGCAGCGCCGCATAGACCGTATCGGGGCTGAGCGGCAGGTGACGCAGCGGCACCCCGGCGGCGTGACTGGCGGCGATGGCGACAGCGGCGAGTGGCGGCACGATCGGCACTTCGCCGACGCCTTTCACGCCATAAGGATGGCCGGGGTTGGGCACTTCGATCATCACCGTGTCGATCATCGGCAAGTCGGAGCAAACCGGCATCCGGTAATCGAGGAACCCCGCATTTTCGACGACGCCAGCGCTGTTGAAGGAATAAGCCTCGCTCAGCGCCCAGCCAATGCCTTGCGCCGCGCCGCCCTGCATCTGGCCCTCGACATAATCGGGGTGAATTGCCCGGCCGACGTCCTGCACGGCGGTATAGCGGACGATCCGCAAGTGCCCGGTTTCGGGATCGAGTTCGGTGTCGCAGATGTGCACTGCGAAGCCCGGCAGGTAATCCGGTGAAGTTACCGAGACTTCCGCAGAAACCTGTCCGGAAAACTGGCCTGCCTTGGCCGAAATCTGCCCGATGCTCAGGCTTTGGCCCTTGTTCTCACCGGTAAGGCAATGCGCCGCGCCGCCCCGCCATTCGACGTCTGACGCAGCCGCACCCCAGATTTTCGCGGCGCGCTCACTCAGTGTGGCGATCACCGCTTTGGCGGCATCGACTACCGCGCGGCCGGTGGCAAATGTCGTGCGGCTGCCGCCCGTCAGCATCGATACGCCAATGGAAGCGGTGTCGGCAATCGTCACCCGCACGGATTCATACGGCAGGCCGAAGGTCTCGGCGGCCATCATCGCCATCGACGCGCGGCTGCCCCCGATGTCGGGACTGCCGGTCACAACCAGTACCGATCCGTCTTCGGCTACGCTGACCTGGGCGGTCGATGGTCCGCCATAATTCGACCACGATCCCCCGGCGATCCCGCGCCCCTGATTGGGCCCAAGCGGCGCGCTGTAATGCGGGTGGGCCTTGGCCGCCTCAAGACATTCGACATAGCCAATTGCGCCGATGGGCAGCCGGTTCACGCCAATGTCGCCCGGTCGGACGGCATTTTTCAGCCGCAGTTCGATCGGGTCGATGCCCAGTTTAACTGCCAATTCGTCGATGCAGCATTCGACGGGAAACACCGTTTGCGGCGCTCCCGGCGCGCGGTAGGCGGCGATGCTGGGCATGTTGCACAGCACTTCCCAGCCGGTGATGCGCTTGGCGGGAATGCGGTAATGGGCAAGTGCGTGCATGGCGCTGGGGTGCACGTCGCCACCCGGAAACGCGCCAGAGCGGTTGGTAAACTCAACAATGGCGCCGGTCAGCGTGCCGTCGGCCGCTGCGCCGATACGTACGGTGGCCTCGGTGCCGGGAGCGGGACCGCTCGCGCGGAACACCTCGTCGCGGCTCATGACGATGCGCACCGGGCGGCCCGACTTACGCGACAGCAACATGGCGACGGGTTCGAGGTAGATAGTGGTCTTGCCGCCAAATCCGCCGCCGATTTCCAGCGGCGTCACGCGGATATCCGCCTGTTTGAGGCCAAGGATTTCCGCCGTCAGTTGGCGGATCATGAACGCCCCTTGGCTCGACGCCCAGATCTGCGCCTGACCGTCGGAATTCCAGCTGGCGACGCAGCCGTGCGGTTCGATATAGCCCTGATGTACCGGCTGGGTGGAAAAGCTGGCCTCGACGACCACTGCCGACCCGGTAAGCGCAGCCTCGGGATCGCCACTGGCGATGACGAAGCGTTCGGCGGTGTTGGACGGGGCGGTGGGGGTTTCGTCCAGCCCCTTGGTAAAGATGTTGTCATGAAGCACCGGCGCGCCGGGAGCCTGCGCTTCAGCCACGGTGATGACGTGCGGCAAGACCTCGTAATCCACCTCGATCAGCGCGAGCGCGGCCTGCGCGATTAGCTCGCTGGTCGCCGCGACCGCCGCGACGGCGTGTCCGTGATACAGCGCCTTTTCCAGCGCCATGCAGTTGCGCGAAGTATAGAGGATGTTTCCTGAACCCTCGCCCAGTTCCACGTCCAGCGACTCGACTGCAGGAAAGTCATGACCGGTGACGACTGCCTTCACGCCGGGCAGCGCCTCGGCCTTGCGTGTGTTGATACTGCGGATGCGGGCGTGAGCATGCGGACTGCGCAGGATCGCGCCATGGATCATGCCGGGGGCAACAAAATCGGGGCTGTAGATCGCCTTGCCGGTGACCTTGTCGATGCCGTCAGGCCGAACTGGCCGGGTGCCGACGACTTTGAACTGCGATGGCTTTTCCGGCGCGTTCATGCCGCAGTCCTTTCGCTGTTTTGCTCTTGGCGCATCTCTGCTCCGGCATCGAGTACGGCGCGGACAATCTTGTCATAGCCAGTGCAGCGGCACAGATTGCCCGCCAGCCAGTACCGCACTTCGGTTTCGGTGGGATCGGGATTGTGCTCGAGAAGCGCCTTTGCCGCGATGATAAATCCGGGGGTGCAAAAGCCGCATTGCAGGGCGGCGTGCTCAAGGAACTTGGCCTGTACCGGATGGAGCACGCTGCCATCGGCGACGCCTTCGATGGTGGCGATCTTGCGGCCTTCAGCCTCGGCGGCGAACACCAGGCACGAGCAAACCATCTTGCCGTCGAGCATGACGGTGCAGGCTCCGCAATCGCCCGAGCCGCAGCCTTCCTTGGCCCCGGTCAGCTGCAATTGGACGCGCAGGGCATCCAGCAGGCTCTCGCCCGGCTCGCACAGGAATTGCCGGGGATCATCGTTGACGGTGGCGGAAACGAGGATCTTGCTCATGCGTTTTCTCCCGAGCGGGTGCGAGCGATCAGGACGGCGCGGCGGGCGAGAACCCCGGCCATGGCGGTGCGATAATCAGCGGTGCTGCGCTTATCAGTGATGGGCCGGCAGGCAGCGCGGACGGCGGCGGCCATGCGGTCCAGCGCGTCGTCGTCCAGCGATGTGCCGACCAGAGCTGCTCCTGCGGCTTCGACCAGCAAAGCGGTTGGGGCGACCGCACCGATGGCGATGCGGGCGGAGGTGCAGACTCCATTTGCGTCCATCACCAGCGCAGCAGCCGCGCCGACAACCGCAATGTCCATTTCGGTGCGTGGGATCGAGCGGAGATAGGCATCGCCGCCGCCCACGGGACGCGCTGGTAAGCGGATTTCGGAAACGAACTCGCCCGTGCCCAGCGAGGTTTTGCCGGGGCTGGCGGGTATTGCCTCCACAGGCACTTCGCGCGAGCCGCCGGGGCCGACAATCGTGCAAGTCGCGCCCGCCGCGATCAGGGCCGGAACGCTGTCTGCGGCTGGCGAGGCATTGCACAAGTTGCCCGCCATGGTTGCGCGGTTGCGCACTTGCACCGATCCGATCAGGTTCGCCGCCTCGACAACGCCGGGCCATGCAGCGGCAAGTTCGGCATGGTCGAGCAGCGCGGTGCAGGGCGTCGCAGCGCCGATGACAAAGCCGCCAATAAGGGAACCGGGCGCATCCGCGCGTACGCCGCTTAGCGCCAGAATATGTTTGAGATCGACGATGCTGGTGGGCGTAACCCGCCCGGCGCGCATCTGGACGATTAGGTCGGTTCCGCCCGACAACGGCCGGGCCAGCGGGTCGGCGGCAAGCAGGGCGATGGCCTGTTCGATAGTGGAGGGTGAATGGTACGCTGACGCTGGCATGGAAATTCCCGGTTAGAGATCACGCGCACTTGTGCCGCAGATCGCCGCGCGGCGTCCAGCGGCGATGCCTTCTGCGACGAGCGAAATCAGACGCCGTGCGCCGCTCGTACGATGCGCCGCATGATAGTCAGTTCTGTTGAGGCGGCAACTGTCTCGACAAGGGACATTGCGCCCGCTTCTACTGGTTCTACCCGATTGAAAGACGTTCGACGGTTGGTTACCGTGTTGTTCAGCATAGTGCTGTTTGCGCAGAGTTACGCGCAGCCGGGGGGCGGCAGAGTTTATGGCGAGCATGGCGGAGTCTTGCACCTGTATCACCTTCCCGGCGCCCACCCGGTTTGTGAACGATGCCTTTTTGGATGCTGCTGCTCTGGAGCGGGATCGCCAAGCTTATCAAAGTGCCACCCCCGGCGCGCATCTGGTCCTTGACGGCCTGTTTACTCCGGACCTGCTCCGCGCAGTCTCGGGTGAATTCTCCGGTCACAAATCGTGGGCCAAGGTTGAGCGGGCGGGCCGCGAACTGTGTTTTCGCTCGATCAACGGCAAACCGTTCGGCCCGGCGGCGGATAGCTACTTCGCCGCTGTAAACTCCGCCCGTTTCCTCGGCTATTTGCAGACATTGACCGGCATCGCCGATCTGGTGGCTGATGTAACCGTGCAGCGCGGCGGCCTGCATGAGACTCGGGCGGGCGGCTATTTCAAGGTCCACCGCGACTTTTCGTATCACCGCACCAACGACCTGAAAGTCGCGCTCATTGTCCTGACATATCTCAATGAAGACTGGCGCCCGGAATATCGCGGTGATCTGGAATTGTGGAGCGATGCGGGCTGTCAGCGAACGATTGCGCCGCTGTTCGGCCGTACGGTGATCATGGGCAGCCCGGACAAGATGTTCCACGGTCATCCCGATCCACTCGACGTGCCGGTTGGCATGTCCCGCAGGTCAGTCGCCACGTACTTTTACGTCAACCAGCATCGCAGCGACGTGGAGCGCGATTCCACCCAGTTCCTTGCCGATCTTCAACCGCATGGACTGCGTGACGCGGCGCGGCGGATGCTTCCTGCCCGGTTGCTCAGTGTCGCAAGGGCTATGCGCGGCTGATCGGCTCGCGACCCTGCTACTTGCCCTTGGCCAACCACTTGCCTTTAGTACGTCCGGTCAAGTGATACTGCTGACAGCGCTCGCATAAATAGGACCGCAGCGGAAAGGGTGCACCTGTCGCCGCGTGATTCGCGTCGGCTGCGCTGGGGTAGCGCGCTTTCTTGTTACAAATGCTGAGGCGGGTGCGCATGTCCGGGACCTTTTCACGTCTGTGCACAGCGATCAAGCTTCGGCTGACGCGATCAAGTCTCCGCTGACGCTGGCGCGATTATGGCGCCGCTACCAATTGTGTGGACTTGCCCAGTTCGCACCAATCGGACACATGCAGTCGCCAACTATCACTGTCACAGGAGCCGCGCGTGGCGATCAAGACCCGTGTTACTGAAATGCTCGGCATCGAGCACCCCATCGTTCAAGGCGGAATGCAGAATGTTGGCTATGCCGAACTGGCCAGCGCGGTGTCCAATGCGGGCGGCCTTGGCACGATCACCGGGTTGACACAGCCGAGCCCTGCGGCGCTGCGAGATGAGATTGAGCGTTGCCGGTCCATGACTTCCAAGCCGTTTGCGGTGAACCTGACTGTCCTGCCGACGATCATACCGCTCGATTACAAGAGCTATGCGCAAGCGGTGATCGACGCCGGGATCAAGGTGGTCGAGACGGCCGGCACTGCCGAAGTGCGCGAATTGTGGGCGATGATGAAGCCGCACGGCATCACCATCCTGCACAAGTGTACAGCCGTCCGCCACGCGCTATCGGCGGAGCGCAATGGCTGCGACATCATCTCTATCGACGGTTTCGAATGCGCCGGTCACCCCGGCGAGGACGATATTCCCGGCCTGATCCTGATCCCGGCCGCAGCTGACAAGGTCAAGATTCCGATGGTCGCGTCCGGCGGTTTCGGTGACGGGCGCGGGCTGGTAGCGGCGCTGGCGCTGGGCGCTGAGGGGGTCAACATGGGCACCCGCTTTTGCGCGACGCAGGAGGCGCCGATCCATCCGGCGGTGAAGCAGAAGTATATCGATAACGACGAACGCGGCACCAACCTGATCTTCCGCAACCTGCACAATACCGCCCGCGTCGGCAAGAACGCGGCCTCGGACGAAGTGGTGCGCCGGTTGTCGCTGCCCGGTGCGACGTTTGCCGATGTTCAGCCGCTGGTATCGGGCAAGCTGGGCGCGGAACTGCTCAAATCGGGCGATGTCGAAAATGGCGTGTTCTGGGCCGGCATGGTGCAGGGCCTGATCCACGACATCCCCACGTGCGCCGAACTCATGACCCGCATCATCGCCGATGCCGAAAGCATCATCAGCGCGCGGCTGGGCGGTATGGTGGCTTAGAAAAGTGCCAGCAATCGCTTAGTCAGCGCCACAACCAGTACCCACGATCCGGCAGCCGCGCCAATCAGGATTGCGACCCGTACGCCGCCGGGAAGCGGCTTTATACTGGGTTCAGGCGCGGGTCTGGCGACGTTTTGGGCAGGCGGCTGTAGTCGGTCATGCAGGTGCCGATGCATCGGATGCAGCGGCTCCCACTGCGGGTCAGCGGCGTCGGCGGCGGCGGGCGATTGCTCCGAAGCCGCTTCGGTGACGACCACGGCACAGGCCGGGACCGAACCCTGAGCGGGAACCTCGTCCTTGCCCTTGATGATCGGGGGCAGGTCGGGCAGTCGAGTCGGCAAGAGCACCATGACAGACCTTTGTAAGCTGCTGATTAGACAGCCCTAATAGCGTTCGTCTTGCAGGTCCCACAATAGGGGCATCCGGGAATTCCCCTATACTGCATCATTTTGGCAACATTTTGGCAACATCCTTGGCAAGTGCTAGCTGTCGCCGATGCTGGCCAGATAGGTCAGGGCGAACGCGCTGAGGACAGCGGCCAGAAATATCGCCCAGAACAGGAGGATACGCGAGAATTCACTCGCCTGCCAGCGGGCGGCGACATACTTGCGGTTGGCCAGATCACGCACGTCGGCAATGGCCAAAGCAACGTCCCATTGGCCGCCTGCCGGGCTTCCGGGTATCGCTTGCGGATCGTAGTCATCTGCCGCCCAGTCTGGCGCAAAGCGGCGAAGGGCCGACCAGACCAGTCCGGCTGAAACCAGCACCATTGGTAAGCCCAGCGAGAAATTCAATCCTGCCCCAAGACCTTGTCGGCTATAGAGCGTGACGATCTGTTGTGTAGGGAACGAGAACAGGAATATGCCGAACAGCAACGGCTGCATGACTGCCGCCAGCTTGCGTCCGGGCAACCGCCTCGCGCCAAAGAACAGGACCAGATAGGCGGTCGGGATGGCCAGAATCCCGCCGATTACCGGAGTTGAGACGGCTCGCTGAGCGCCGAGGAACGCCATGACGAGGATCATCACCGCAAACACCGTGGCGATGGTCCGGTCCAGCGTTATCCGCTTGTGATAACGCCACGCGAGCACGCCCAACTGGCTGGCGACCAGAGATTCGCAAAGTTGGAACTGAAACTCGCGGGTGGTGAAGCCAAGCGGCGTCACGCTGCGCAAATCGAATGACTGGCTACCGATCGCCAAGGCAATCGCCAGCCCGATAATCAGCAGAGGCACTGAGCGGGCGGCGCGCGAACTGCTCCCCGCAGCGATGCCTGCCAGAATCAGCATCGCAAAAGGCGTGGTCCAGAGGGGCGAATTGACCTGCTCGGACAGGTTATTGTAATCGAACACGGACGGCAGCGTGAAGCGCGGCCAGCCGATCAGGTTAAGCAGGTAAAGCCAGGTGCGGTTGTCGAGCAGATACTTGCGTGTGCTGATCGTTGTGACCAGCGGCCCGAGTACCAGTGCCGCGCCGACCACGGCGATCAGGAAAACCGGAACCATGGCCCGCGCGCGCCGCACCGTGAACGTGCGCAAGTCGATTCCCGCCCTGCTCCGGGCCAGGGTAAAGCCCAGGAGACAGAACAGGCCGGCGAATGCGGTCGGCTGCAAAATCCACATCACGGAGTTTACGAAATCGGAATAACTAGCCGTCAAAGCATAGCTTTGGCACCAGACCAGCGTAACGATGAACAGCACGCGCAGATTGGCAAGTCCCGGCAGCTTATCGCCGCACCGCACAATTTTTGCGTTCTGAAACTTCACTTCGGCTGGTATCCCTCTGCTTTTACGGGTATCAGGCTTAGAATATCTGGTGGTTAAGGCAAGTTTTCGCGGTAGCGGACACACGATTTAGCCACCGAACGTCGGCAGTATTTGCCGATTTCAGGTCACCGGATTCGGGTTGCGCCGGTTCGGGTTTTGGCGTTCTCGGCAATGTATAGCAGGGTGACTGGGCGAACATGATTTTGGATGAAATCGAATCAGGCGAAGGCCTAGCTGCCCAGGTGTCCGAAACAGAAAAGCCAGCCGTTGGTCAAAGCGCGCTGCTTCCCAACCCGCAAGTTCTGGTCGATGTGTTCAAGCGGCGGTTCTGGTCGTTCCTGGTTACCTTCGCGCTCATTCTGGCTGCGGCAATTGCTTATCTCATGTGGGCGCCGCGCTATTACACCGCGACGGCTGAATTGCAGGTCCTGCCCAGCCCCGTTGATCCGGTAACCTCGCCAACCACGGGTGCGGTCGAAGTTTCGCGGTCGACCGATTTCATCGACACGCAAGTGGTGCTGCTGCAATCGCCGCAACTGTTGGAGCGGGTGGCCAAGGCGTTGAAGCTCGATGAAGACCCGACGTTGAGCGCGCGCAAATTGCCAGCCACCCTGCTGCAATTGAATGCTGCGACGAGTGCGCATCGCGTGGCAACGACCCAGTTGGTCGACATCGACGTCACCACACGTGACCGCAAGATGTCTGTGCGGATCGCCAATGAATTTGCCAAACAGTACCTGCAAATGCTGGACGAACAGAAGCTGGCGTCGAAAGCGTCGATGGACGAGCAGATTGACAGCCGGTTGAGCAAGCTGCGCGGCGAAGCCGAGGCGGCGGATGCGGCCTTGCAGCACTATAACATCCAGCACGGCCTGCTCAGCGCGCAGGGCGCGACAATGGCCGAGCAGGAGGCGTCTTCGCTTAACGGTCAGATTGCTCAGGCGAGGGCCGATTTGGCTGAACGTCAGGGACGGCTGAGCGCGGCAAAGCGGCAACTGGCGCAGGGCAGTGGCGGTAGTGACACCATGACGGCGCTTACGTCCGGAACCATCGGTGCACTGCGTCAGCAGGAAGCGGACAGCAGCCGAACTCTGGCACAGTTGCGCAGCCGTTACGGGCCAAAGCATCCGGCAGTTGGCCAGGAAGAACAGCGACTGGCCGATGTTCGCCGCCAGATCCAGCTTGAAATCGACCGCATCATGTCGAGTCTTCAGGCCGAGGTGCAGGTGGCGTCGTCGCGGCTCTCATCGCTACTGTCCAGCGAGGCGCAGTCACACGGACGATTGGCGGGCAATGCCGAGGCGCAAGTCGGCTTCATGGAACTGGACCGCAAAGCCAGCGCGGCGCGGACGATTTACGAATCGTTCCTCAACCGTTCGCGCGGTGCCGCTGCGCGCGACGGTATCGAACAGCCGATCGCGACGCTGACCGCACCCGTGGCGCTACCGCTGCGCGCCTCGTCGCCCAAGTCCGGGCTGATCGTGGTGCTCGGCGCTCTGTTCGCGTTACTCGGCGGGTTTGCGGCCGTGGCGGTTGCGGAGTTCCTGGATCGCGGAATCAAGTCTCGGCACGATGTCGAAAAGCGATTGGGCGCGCGGTATCTCGGCACGATCCCCGAGCTGCGTTCCACTCTGGGCGGATTGCGGCTGACGGAAACGCCTGAAAACTACATCCTTTCGCATCCGATGTCAGCCTTCGCAGAATCGCTGCGCAATTTGCGTGCGGCGATGACGCTGCGCGGACGGCGTGCGCCCAAGGTGCTGGTCATCTCATCAGCGCTGCCACAGGAAGGCAAGACCACGACCGCGGTCTGTCTGGCGCGGACGCTGGCCTTGTCAGGTGCGCGGACGGTGTTCGTAGACTGCGACATTCGCCGCCACGCCGCCAGCGACACATTGCTGGCCGGGCGAGAAGGCGGCTTGCTGGAACTGCTGCGGGTCAAGAAGTCGCTCGATCAGGTGTTGCTGGACGATCTCGACAGCGATCTGAAAATCCTCTGCACCCACGAAATGGCCCCCGATGCGACCGACCTGCTGACCCCGGAAGTGATCGGCAGCGTGTTCGACGAATTGCGCAGCCGGTTCGATTTCGTGGTCGTCGATACGCCTCCGGTGCTGGCCGTGGCCGATGCGCAGGCTGTTGCCAGCAAGGCTGACGCGGTCGTGCTGCTGGCCCGCTGGCGCCGTACCTCGATGGGAGCCGCAGACGCCGCGCTCGATCTGCTGATCGGCGCTGGAGCCAACATCGTCGGTGTCGTCCTGTCACAAGTGGACGTGAAGAAGTTCGGCAGCAGCCAACAAGACTATTACGCTTATCACAAGCTGTTCAAGGGCTATTACCAGAACTGATCGGGCGCTTCCCCGTCCAACCGAAGTCGGACGGGGAAGCGCCCGATCATCGTCCGATCACAGGATGAACTTTACCGCAACGAACGCGCTGTTCTGCTTGTAACCTAGGCCGGGGAATGAAGTGGTTCGCCCGGCATGGCGCAGCTCGGCGTTGATCGTGAAGTGCCGATCAACGAGATATCGCACGCCAATCGATCCGCCCAGTTCGTTCGCGGTGATCCCGGGACCATTAGGGCGATAATGCACGTAATCGATTGCGCCGGTTAGCAGGATGTAGCGGAACAGCTCGTGATTGGCCGTTAGGGTGAAATCTGTGCGGGTGTTACCAGCGACCAGCAGCGATCCGTTATCCTGCACGGTCCGACCAGCACGCAGACCCAGCGACGTCAGCGGGGTGATGTTCCACAGCACGTTGGCCTTGAAACTCAGCCCCCGGAAGCCCCTGAATGCCGGGTCGTTATAGCTGCGCTTGAGGTAACCGACCTGAATGGTGCCAAAGATCAGTCGGCTGAGTTCCAGATTGATCCCGCCCAGCAGGCTGAAGCCATGCGAGCTGCGGTCAAGGTCCACGCCGGGAATGAAGCCGGGTTTGCCAGGTCGGAAATCGTAGACCGTCTTGTCGAACTGCGCATTCGCGGTCAGTCCGATGCCATTGCCAAGGTCGTAGGTAGCACCGCCACCGAGCGTTAGCTGCTTGTCGTTGCGGTAAAACTGGCTGACGACGCCGGCCGGCGTTACAGCGTCCGTGTATTTGACGATGTCCAAGCGGGCGTCGGCGTTTAGCGTCAGGTCGTTGACCGAATGCGATAGCCCGGCGCCGAGGCTTAAATTATTGCGGCGGACGGGTTTGACCGTGCCTTGAAAGCTACCCAGATTGTTACGGCTCTCCACGTCATGCGTATAGTTGACGTCGCCATGGAACTGGGTGTCATGCGAAAAATCGTAAACCCCCTGCGCCGATGCACCATAAGTCAGCGCATCTTCAGTGGGTTGCAGCGCGTGCTTGCTTTCGTTCAGGTAGATATTACCGTTCAGGCGATGGCGCTTCCAGTTGCTTTTCAGAGCCAGTTCAGGCCGTAGATTAAAATATATGTCGGACTGTTTTCCGGTGTTCACCGCCCGGTAGTTATCGGTGACGTGTGCTTCGGCGGTCACAATAGGCAGTGCGTCAAGCCCGAACAGTGGTACCGGGATTGGCTCGTAACCCGGTTGAACGCGATTTTTCACATCCTGATTGGCAACGATTACCTGAGCCTGAGCCGTCCCGTGGCACAGCGCGATGGCAAGGGTTGCCCCCGCAGTTTTCAAAAATGCGTTCACTATTAAACTCCCCAACCGCGCGAATCTTAACGATACCCGTGGCAAATCTTCAAGCGCAAATTGGCGCGCAATGTAGGGCGCGCGGCGAAGTCGGGCAGCTGCCCCCTGGTAAATATACGGCCCACTTTATCAAAATTGTGCAAATGCGAAAGAGCGAAGCGGCGGGGATCACTTTTGTTGCGGCGGGATGCGCAGCCACGCGGTGAATTGCGCGTAACTGGCAGCGGCCGAAAAGTGATCGCGGGCGACTGCTAGCGCGCACTCGGCCAGTGTGGTGCGGCGGTCCGGGTGGGAAAGCAGTTCGGTGGTGGCTTCTGCAAAGCTGGAGGAATTCTCAGCTACGCGAACCGCGCCTGCGCACACGTCCTCAATGCCTTGCAACGTTACCGGCGTTGCGACCACTGCCTTGCCCATGGCCAGCGCCTCAACCAGTTTGATCTTGAGGCCGGAGCCGAACGTCAGCGGCGAGATTACCACCCCCGCCGAGCGGTAGAGCGGTCCCAGATCATCGACCAGACCGAGGAAGCTCACCCCCGGCGGCCCGCCTTGGGGAAACGCGCGGGCGACGGTTCCCGCGACGTCCAGATGCGCGCCGGGATGTGCCGCGCGGATATCCGGCCAGACCTCGTCAAAGAACCATTGCAGGCCGACCACGTTCGGCGCGGTGTTGCTGCCGACGAACAGCAGGGAACCGTCAATTCCCGGCTGTGGCGCGGCAACCGGATTGGCAGCCATCGGCGCGAGTATGCCTTGCACATGCGGCACGGCAGACGCAACAAATGCGGCCTCTGCTGACTGGATGGCGATCACCGCGTCGGCGCGGCCCAGCAATGCCACTTCCTCGTCCCGGCTGACCAGCGCCACCGAATCCGCCGCTCCGCCCTGCCGCGCGTGAAACAGGTCGTGCATGACGATGGCGCGGGGTATGCGCGCTGCGGTGTTCGGTCCGTGATCCGGCAGATCGTCGAAGCCTTCAGCGCAGAACATATAGTCGGCGACAGCAATGTCGGCCTTGCCCCGGCAGGCGCGGCGCAGCCATGCGTGGTCTGCCTTGGTCCACGGCAGGGCGATGACATAAGGCATGGGCCGGTCCTGCGCCCAGGCCGCCGTCACGCCCAAGCGGCGCGCGATTGCTGACAGGGCAGCGCGGGCGATAGCCAGATAGACGCGGGGTGACGGCGTAACCAGATGCCGCCCCAGCTTGATCAGCCCGCGCACCTGATGCGTGGCGAACACCTGCATTTCGGGGCGCATCGTCAGGACCGGCCAGCGCCCGGTCAACATCGGCGAGGGCTGGACCA
>JBDUBN010000291.1:0-3900 GCA_040004085.1 Novosphingobium sp. | reverse complement strand
TTGAAGAAGGCAATGACATCCTCGGCAAAAGCCGCCGGTTCTTCCATCGCCGCGAAATGTCCGCCGGATTCCATCTTGCTCCAACGCCTGACATTATAGGCCTGTTCAGCCAGCCGCCGGCTTGGCATCGGATAGAATTCCCCCGGGAAATGTGCGATGCCGCAGGGCACGGTCACCGGCCCCGGAACGCGAGGTTCGTGGTTGCTGGCATAGTACATCCAGAGCGACGAGATCACGTTGTCGGTGACAAGGAAGCTCATCAGGTTGGTAATCAGGTGGTCTTTGTCGAACCGGCTTTCGATCTGACCCTTGGTATCGCCCCAACGCCAGAATTTCTCCACAACCCATGACGCCCAGCCGACCGGATTGTCGTGCAGGGCAAGGCCGATGGTCTGCGGCTTGGTTCCCTGCTCGTGGTAATAGCCGCCCTCGGGCTGCATCATCGCGGTGACGGATTTCCAGTAATCCGCCAGTTCGGGATCGTCGCTCGAACTGGGTGGCGGCCCCATGAAGAAGTTGACGTGGATCGCCGCCACCACATCGGCGTGGGATATGCCAAGCTGCGAGGTTACCGCGCTGCCCCAGTCGCCCCCTTGCGCAAGGAAGCGCGAATATCCCAGCTCCTCGACCATCAGCTTGCGCCACATCGCCGCCACGGTGGCCGGGCCGATGGGCCGCGCGGGCCTTGCCGACCAGCCATAGCCGGGCAGTGACGGGATGACGAGCGTGTAACCGGCTGCAACAAGCAGCGGGATTGCTGCCTGGAACTCCACCACCGAACCCGGCCAGCCATGCGTCAGAATGATCGGCAGAGGACGGCTCCCGTCTCCTGACCCGGCTCCTGGCCCGGCTCCGGGGATATGGTAAAAATGGATATCCACCCCGTCCACATCAGCCACAAACTGCGGCCAGCGGTTGAGTGCCTGTTCCTGCGCGCGCCAGTCATAGTGGTCGCGCCAGTAATCGATCAGTTCGGCAAGATAGCCGCGGTCCATGCCATAGTCCCATGGCCCGCCCGTTGTCGGCGCATAGCCAATTCGGCTGTCAGCGACACGCGCGGCGATGCGGTCCAGCACCGGTTGCGCAACGTCGATCCGGAACGGGCGTACGGCCATCGCAATTCTCCTTTGGCCGATCAGTCCAGCCCGTCTTCGTCGTTGACCCAGCGGATGAAGCGTCCCAGCGGGAGGAAGCCATCGTGCGGCAGTCCCGATTCAACCACCCCCGCCGCGCCGAGCGCGGTCACGCGCGGCACGCCCTGCGAGGCCAGCCTATCGCGCAATTCGCGCCGCTGTTCAACCGGCACTGCCGAAAACGCGGAAATCCGGCTCCAGCATCGCCAGCGCCTCATGATGCGGCGCTTATCCTGGCCGAACGGGTCTAAATGGAGTTATTCCTTGCCGATGAATGCGAGCAAGGCCTGTTCGAGATCGTCGAGCTGGTGATCGGCACCGAGTTCGGATTGCAGCCAAGCCTCTTCCGGATCGGTGATCTTTGCCGCTGCGGAAACTTCGGCATCATGGCTGGGCGCGCTCACGCCCTTGCGGCCAAAACCCAGCACCCGGCTGGCGCCATCGCCCAGATTGCTTTTCATCATCCGGCCAAAAAACCGTCCGACGCTGGGCGTGGCTTCGTTCATGAAAGTGTCGAGCTGCCGCGCCCGGTCAAGGCTGGGCGCTTGCCATTCGGACCATGCCATCAGGAAATTGCCGACGCCTTGCACGAACAGCAACTGCCATTCCGGGGCGTTCTGTGCATTCAGCGTCGCGTCCTTGATACGGAACAGCATCTCGGCCTCGTGCTGGCTCACCGCGCCGGGGCGTTCGCCTGCCTGGGCAAAGATCATCCGGCGCAGCAGGCGGCATTCGGCGGAGCTGACGCCGTCGTTGGTCAACGTGCCGCCATCGCGCGTCGGGCCAGTGCCGGTCAGCACGGCCTGTTCGATCTGGTGGACCGCATAGTCCTTCAGCCGTTCGGGCACCGCTTCGGCGCGCTCCATCAGCTTGGCCAGCAGTTCCAGTTCGGCCATGCTTTCCACGCCGCCGCTACGGTCGATGTGGTTGATCAGCCATTCGGCCTGTGCGTCGTCGATGTAGCCGCGCGGATTGCCGCCTGCGATCATGAACTCGGTGATCGCCTCGACAAATGTGTCGCACCAATCGGGCGAGCGCTCGGTCAGGTTTTCGTTGAGGACGAACAGCGCTTCGGCCTCATCGGGATTGATGCGTCCGTCAACCCAGCCTTCGCGGCGCAGGGCGAGTATCTCTTCGGCGGTAATCGCGCCATCGGTCATGGCTTGCTCGGCCAGCGTGCGGAATTGCATGGTCATAACGGTCTGCCCCCTCAGGCCTGATGGCTTGGTGGCAGGGTTATAGGCCAAAAGGGGCTAACGTTTCCTTAGCGCGGCCACGCAGGCGGCGCGGTCGACGTCCTGCCCATCGCTGGGCCGACGGGCATCCACGTAAGTCGCCTGCGGTTCGGCACCCGCCGTGCTGGGGTACAGATAGATATCGAGCACACAGGCGCTGCCGGTGAACTGCAGCTTGCGCGCGTCACCTTCCAGCACATCGAGCCGCGCCGTACCGAACTGGCTGACCAGTTGAGAGCCAGTCGATCCGACAACGCCTTCGAGTCCCGGCATCATCAGCCGTTGCGGCTTGGGCAGCGGCGGGCGGACCGTGGCAGGCCGCGTTGGCGGCACGACGGCACGGGGGCGATTGATTGCGACACTGGCGCTCTTGACCGGACCCGCACTCTCCCCGCCACAAGCGGAGAGGGCCATGATCAGGGACAGGGGAATGAGAGCTTGGGCGCGCATGCCGCACGCTTTCGCGATTGCCGCAGCGCTGTCAACGGTCGCGGTCTTGCCCCGGTCTTGCAGGGAGGGCGGCTGAACGCTAGGCGACCTTCCACTTTCAATTATCCAAGGCAAAACCCATGTCCGCACCCACGCTTGACGTCATCGCAGTCGGCAATGCCATCGTTGATGTCATGGCCCCGTGCGACGATGCGCTGATAGAGCGGCTGGGGATGGCGCGCGGCGGCATGACGTTGGTCGATGCGGATCAGGCGCATGCCTTGTACGCAGCGATGGGCCCGGCGCGTGAGATTTCGGGCGGTTCGGCGGCCAATACCCTGGCCGGGCTGGCCGCGCTGGGGGCCAAGTGCGGCTTTATCGGCCAGGTGGCGCAGGACCAGCTTGGCGAGGTTTTCGCGCACGACATCCGCGCCGCCGGAATCGCGTTCGCCACTCCGGCCCGCGCTGGCGATCCCCCAACCGCGCGCTGCCTGATCTTTGTCACGCCCGATGGCCAGCGCACGATGAACACGTTTCTCGGCGCATCGCAGTATCTGCCTGCCGCCGCGCTGGATGAGGACGCAATTGCCGCCGCCGCCGTGCTCTATCTCGAAGGCTATCTGTGGGATCCCGAAGAGCCGCGCGCCGCCATGCGCCGGGCGATTGCCGCCGCACGCGGGGCAGGCCGCAAGGTGGCTTTCACGCTGTCCGACGGCTTTGTGATTGCCCGCCACGGCGACGATTTCCGAGCAATGCTGGAGCGGCGCGAGATCGACATCCTGTTCGCCAATGAAAGCGAACTGGCGGCGCTGGCCGGGACGGAAGACTTTGAGACGGGCCTTGCCGCGATTGCCGATCAGGTGCCGGTGTTGGTCGTCACACGCGGTGAACAAGGCGCGGTTTGCGTGACCGAGGGTGAACGCACGGCTGTTCCCGCTGTCCCCGTGGCCAAAGTTGTCGATACCACCGGCGCGGGCGACCTGTTCGCCGCCGGTTTCCTGTTCGGCCATGTGCGCGGGCGCAGGGTTGCGGAATGTCTGACGCTCGGTGCGATCTGCGCAGCGGAAGTCATCTCGCACTACGGCGCGCGGCCAGAGGCTGAT
>JBDUBN010000290.1:0-3919 GCA_040004085.1 Novosphingobium sp. | reverse complement strand
TCCGGGATGAGGCTTTTTATGAGGAAAAGGAACTAACAGACGGCGAAGGCGGCATAAAGCTGTCACCGCAGGGCACGCCCGTTGAGTGGACGGTTGAGGAAAACTGGCGCTTCAAGCTCTCAAAATACCAACAGCCCTTGCTTGATTATTACGCCGCGCACCCCGATTTCATCCAGCCTGACAGCCGCCGCAACGAGGTAATCCGCTTTGTCGAAGGCGGATTGCAAGATCTCTCCGTATCGCGCACCAGCTTCGATTGGGGCGTGAAAGTGCCGGGCAGCGAAGGCCACGTCATGTATGTGTGGGTCGATGCGTTGACCAACTACCTGACCGGCCTCGGCTATCCGGATGACACCGAAATGTGGCGCAAGTTCTGGCCAGCCAGCTTGCACCTGATCGGCAAGGACATCGTCCGCTTCCACGCCGTCTACTGGCCCGCGTTCCTGATGAGCGCCGGGTTGCCGCTGCCAAGGCAGGTCTTCGGCCACGGCTTCGTTCTCGCCCGCGATGGCACGAAAATGGGCAAGAGCGCCGGAAATGCCGCCGATCCACTGGAACTGGCGGACAAATACGGCGTTGACGCCCTGCGCTATTTCCTCCTGCGCGAAGTCTCGTTCGGGCAGGACGGCACTTATTCGGCAGAGGCGATCGTGACGCGGTACAACGCTGAACTGGCGAACAGCTTTGGCAATCTGGCGCAGCGTGTGCTGAGCTTTATTGCCAAGAACCTGCCTGAAGGGTTGCCCTTGGGCGGCGAGCAAGAGGAAGTCGATGGTGACCTTCTGGAAACTGTTTCAACAGCTTGTGGAGTAGAGTTCCCACGCGCTTTCAACAGCCTTGCCCTGTCCCAAGGCATCGAAGCTTGGTTGCGCGCGGTGTTTGCCTGCAACCAGTATGTCGATGTGCAGGCCCCGTGGACCTTACGCAAAACCGATCCTGACCGCATGGCCGTGGTGCTGAAAACGCTGGTTCGATGCATTCGCGACCTTGCCCTCGCTATCCAGCCCGTCATCCCAGCTACGGCGAGTAAGCTGCTCGATCAAATGGGTATCCCAACCGATCAGCGCAGCTTTGCGACTTTAAGTGATGCCGAATGGGTCAGCAGCATGCGTCTGAACCAGCCCAGCGGCGTGTTCCCCCGGCTGGAAATGCCCGTGGAAGCCTCCGTCTGATGTTGATAGATTCCCACTGCCACCTGAATTACGCCGGGCTTGTCGAGCAGCAGCAAGACGTGCTGACGCGCGCGCGGGGAGCAGGGGTAGGGGGCTTCCTCAACATTTCGACCCGCCAGAGCGAATGGGCGGACGTTGTCGGGCTGGCAGACCGGGAACGCGATGTCTGGGCCAGCGTCGGCATTCACCCGCATGAGGCTGATGCCCACGCAGACCTCGGCGCGGCGGCCTTGTTGACGGCGGCAGAGCATACTCGGGTGATTGCGATTGGTGAGACCGGCCTCGATTATTATTACGACAAGTCCGACCGCGAAACCCAGCAGGCGCTGTTCCGCACGCACATTGGCGTTGCCCGCGAAACCGGCCTGCCGCTGATCGTCCATACCCGCGATGCCGAGGCCGATACGGCGGCGATCATAGCGGACGAGATGGGGAAGGGGGCCTTCTCCGCGCTGATCCACTGCTTCACCGCATCGGCAGATTTCGCCCGCCGGATGCTCGAACTGGGCCTGACGATCTCCATTTCCGGAATAGTAACATTCAAAAATACCAAGGACTTGCAGGTTATAGCTTCGGAATTACCTGAAGATCGCATTTTGGTGGAAACCGATGCGCCATTTCTGGCTCCGGTGCCGCATCGCGGTCGGACGTGCGAGCCGGCGTTTGTGTCCGATACCGCCCGCTTTGTCGCCGACTTGCGCGGTGTGAGTGCGGACAAACTGGCCGACCTGACGACGCGGAATTTCCGCAATCTATTCACCAAGGCGGCCATATGAAACTGGTCATGCTCGGCTCGGGAACATCGACCGGGGTGCCGCGCATCGGCAATGACTGGGGCGATTGCGATCCGTCCGAGTCGAAAAACCGGCGCTCACGCGTTTCGATCATGGTGGAAAGCGCGGCGGGTACGCGGCTCCTCGTCGATACCTCAACAGACCTCCGTAACCAGTTGCTGGCAAATGATATTGACCGGATTGACGCCGTGTTCTGGACACATGACCACGCCGACCATGCGCATGGAATCGACGATCTTCGACCACTGCGGTATGGTCGCGGTGGGCCGATTCCGGGTTATGCGGCGGACGAAACCGTGCGGCGATTGCGGCAAAGGTTCGGTTATGTTTTCGCCGGGCAGCATGGCTATCACACCATTGTGAACCTGGATTCGCTCGACCGGCTGAGGATGTGCGGCGGCATTGGGGTTGCGTGCGCGCAAATGCCGCATGGTCCGGCTGAATCGACCGCATTTCGCTTTGATTGTGACGGTAAATCAATCGGCTATGCGACGGACTTCAGTGCAATTACACGCCAGATGGTCGATCTGTTCGACGGTTGCGATCTTTTGGTGACGGACTGCCTGCGCCGCGATCCGCATCCGACACACGCGCATCTGGGCATGGCGCTGGAGCTGATCGAAGCTTCGCGCGTCAGGCAGGCGGTGCTGACGCATCTCGACAAGAGCATGGACTATGCGGCACTGAGCCGTGAAGTTCCGCCGCATGTTTCAGTCGGGTATGACGGCATGGTGATAGAACTGTGAGCTCGGGCGATCAGATCGCTGCGCTGATCGGGGTTTCCATGGCGCTCGTTCTGTCGGTGCGCGCTTATCGATCACGGCAATTGTCGTTTGAACGGTCGGCGCAGATGATTGTGATGTGGGCGGTGATCATCATGGTTCTTGCGTTTGGCGCCGCTCGGATGGGGGCTCGGTAGATGGCTTCATTTTACATAATATATATTATCATTCCTAAATGACCGAATCTATCAATCGCCTCCTCGCCATCATGGCCCGCCTCCGCGATCCCAACGCCGGTTGCGAATGGGATGTTGCGCAGACGTTTGCCACTATTGCCCCGTACACCATTGAAGAAGCCTACGAAGTCGCCGACGCCATCGATCGCGGCGATCTGACGGCGCTGCGCGATGAACTTGGGGATTTGCTGCTGCAAGTGGTGTTTCACGCTCGCATGGCCGAGGAACTGGGCGCATTCAACTTCACCGACGTGGCCAAAGCGATCTCCGCAAAAATGGAATCGCGGCATCCGCATGTGTTTGGTGATGCTGCGGATGACGCCCAACCCCGCGAAGTTCGTTGGGAAAAGCTGAAGGCCGACGAACGCGCCAGCAACGGCGCGACTTCTGCGCTGGACGGCGTTGCGATGGCTTTGCCAGCCCTGATGCGCGCAGAAAAGCTGCAGAAACGTGCGGCTCGGGTGGGCTTTGACTGGCCGGACGCGCAAGGTCCGGCTGACAAACTGCTGGAGGAAATGAGCGAACTGGCAAGGGCAGAAACTGACGCAGAGCGAATCGAGGAAGCCGGCGACATGCTGTTTTCCGCCGTCAATCTGGTCCGCAAATTGGGCCTTGCTCCAGAGGACGCGCTGCGGGCGGCGAATGCTAAATTTGAGCGCCGGTTCAAAGCGATGGAAGCGCTTGCCGAGAAATCAGATAAGCATTTTTCCGAACAATCACTCGATGAGCAGGAAGCATTGTGGCAGGCGGTAAAGCGGACGGAAATCCCTACCGCTTAAAGCCGGTTATAGCGTCCGAGATCGCGCGGAGTCAGGCGTACTTCGAGGCGGCGTTTGGGTTCTGCGGCCCCCTCCTCCACTTCAACCTCGCTCAGCACCTCGCCGTGGGCGTGGAGCCAGGCGAGGCGCTGGCCATCGCTGGCAGACACGAGGAATGTGTATTGCACCGCCTCAGTGGTCAACAAGCGGCCCAGAAGTTGCAACAACTGATCGCAA
>JBDUBN010000289.1:0-3922 GCA_040004085.1 Novosphingobium sp. | reverse complement strand
TTAGCCAACCAGTTCCATCACGTCCTTGCCGAACAGAACCTCGTCACTCGGCAGGGTCTTGGTGACTGCAAGCGGCTTTGACACCCAGGTTTCGTTGATCAGATCGCGCCAGGTAATGTTGTTGTTGGTGGCGTTACCGCCCCATGAACCGCAGCCGAGCGAGAACGTCTGGCGCATGCCGTTCCACAGATTGCCCGAGTTGGAAGCCGACTGCGGCTGATTGACCATGACCCGGCTGGTGTAGGTATTTTCAGCCAGTTTCATGATGTTCGCGTCACTTGTTGAGTATATGCCGCAAGAATGTCCGCTGCCCTGATAGCCCTGAATATTGTTAGTCAGCGCAATCGCCTCGTTAATGTCCTTGGCCCGATAGAGCGCCATCGTCACCGTCATCTTCTCGCCCGAGAACGGATATTCAGGACCATAACCGGTTTCGGGAACGATGAAGAACTGTACGTTTTCAGGCACATCAAAACCGGCAAACTCGCCGATGAACTGCGGTGTCTGTGCCACAACCTTGGCATTGATCGCGCCATCGACCCAGATCGCAGCCTGCAATTTGGCTTTCTGATCGTCGTTCAGCACCATGCCACCCTTGGCCTGCAACTTGGCGAGCATTGTATCGTAGATCGGATCAAGCAGGATCACCGCGTTATCGGACGAACACGATGCCGCAAGATCCAGCGTCTTGGAAATGCGGATCTTTTCGGCCGCATCATCCAGATCGGCGGTATCATCCACCGTAATCACCGCATTGCCGACGCCGACGCCGAGCGCCGGGGTGCCCGATGAATAAGCGGCCAACACCATCGGGCTGCCACCGGTCGCCAGAATGCGATCACAC
Source organism: Novosphingobium sp. (assembly GCA_040004085.1). Taxonomy (GTDB): domain Bacteria; phylum Pseudomonadota; class Alphaproteobacteria; order Sphingomonadales; family Sphingomonadaceae; genus Novosphingobium. The sequence goes on along the minus strand of JBDUBN010000289.1, from coordinate 3,078 downwards.
TGGCGCATGACTTCGTTGGTTTTTTCGACCGAAGGCGTTTCAATCGCGATCACCAGATCGGCCGGCGCGCCCATCTTGACCAGCGCCTCGCGCATCAGGTCGCAGATCAGCTTGTTGGTCAGCTTGGCGCGTGGGTGCGGCGCGATGATGATCGAGTTGCGCCCCTTGACCGCGCTGATCGCCTTGATCACCGGAGTTGCCTCGGGATTAGTCGATGGCGACAGTGCGCCGATCACACCGATTGGCTTGGCGATCTTGACCAGATTGCGCGCCTTGTCCTCCTCGATCACGCCCACCGACTTGTCGTCGATGATGTCCATCAGGGTGGCGCGGGTCTTGCGGAAAATCTTCAGGAACTTGCCGTCGTAATTGCCCAGTTGCGTCTCATCGACGGTATGCTTCGCGATCATTTCGGCCACTTCGGGGCGGGCAACTGCCCAGACCATGCCGCGGATAAGCCGATCGACCTGCGCCTGCGAATAATGCTCAATCTGCGCCTGCGCCGCGCGTGAGCGGGCAACCAGTTCAGCCACTTCGCGGGCTTCCGGAGTATCATTCAATTCCTGGACGGCGGCCATCGATCGTTCCTCATTGTAACACAGCCCGCGCGGCGCCAACAATTGGCACCCGGCGCAAACCCGATTTAACTGATCGATTAAAGCCTAGCCCGAATGAAAACTGTGAATCAAGTCGATTCGCAGAATCTACCGCAAACTCGTCAATTGCGTAGGGGCTTTCCTGTCTCCAGCATTTGCTTGACGCGCGCCTGAGTCCGCTCGTCGTGGACGCTTTCCATGAAGGCCGCGAGCTCCAGCGCCAGCAGATCGTCTTCACTGACGGTGTCGATCTGGTCAGCATCGCCGCCGGTCAAGATCACGGCAAGGCGCGCGGCAACCACCTCGTCATAGGCAGTAGCGAGCCCCCTCGCCCGGAAGTCGCGGACGACACCGGCCACACCAACCCGGCCGCTTTCACCCGCCAGACGGAAGCTTGGCTTGGCACGCGGAGTATAGCCCGGCACCATCGCCAGCGCCTTGGCCTTGGCGTCCGCCAGAAGCCGGTCGCGGTTCATGGTGACGCCATCGACACTGCGCAGGAACAGCATTTCCCGCGCCTGTGCCGCCGACTTCGAGACTTGCGCGGTGGAGATGGCCTCAAACACCTTGGCCAGCGTAGGCATTGGCCCGCGCGGCATTCCGGGGGCTTGCGATATGCGTTCGAGCAGTTCGCCATTGCCGCCCCAGCCCGGCACCAGACCGACCCCGGCTTCGACCAGCCCCATGTAAGTTTCGGCGTGTGCCTGCACGGCATCGGCGTTGAGGCAAATCTCGCAGCCGCCGCCAAGCGCCATGCCGAACGGCGCGGCGATCACCGGGAACGGCGCATATTTCAGGGCCTTGTAGGCTTGTTGGCCGCCCGCGATCAGCTTCTCGATCTCTCCCCACGCGCCCATACCAATGGCAAACAGCGCCATGCCCAAGTTGGCCCCGGCAGAGAAATTGCTCCCTTCGTTGTAGATCACCAGGGCCTTGTAATTGGCGGTAACCAGCGGAATCGCCTCGCCGATCAGCTGGATCGTCAGCGGATCAAGGGCGTTCATTTTCGAGGTGAATTCGAACGCGACAACGCCCTCGCCGATATCCCACAGCGCAGCGGATTCGTTACTGATCAGCGGCTTGGCGGCGAGTTTCACGTCTTCCAGCAGCAGCACACCCGGCGCGCGGGTGACGTCGGCATAGTCGCCCGACAAGCCAAGATATTGCCGCCGTCCGGCTTCCATGCGGTAAAACGGACGCTCGCCTGCCAGTTCAACAAATGCAGGCACTGAGAGGCCGTGTTGCCGCAACAGTTCAGCGAATTTGGCCGTGCCAAGCCGGTCAATCAGTTCGAACGGGCCCAACTTCCAGTTGTAGCCAAGCTTCATCGCCTCATCGATGGCGACGATATCGTCCGCCACTTCGCCAACAAGGCTCGCAGCATAGCTGAGCACCGGGCCGAGGATCGACCACGCGTAACCGCCGATTCTGCCGGGCGTTTCGACCAGCACGGCCAGGTCCTTCGCCGCCGCCTTGGGGAGTGGTTCGGGCTTTTGTTCGGCCCGGTATGCGCCGCTAGCCAGATCAATTGACAACTTGGTGCGCGATCCGTCGGCGGCCTTGTCCAGACGGTAGAACCCGCCCTTGCCCTTGCGCCCGGTGAAGCCGTCGGCAATCATCTTGTCGATCAGCGGCGTCGGGCGGATGGTGTCGAAATAGGGGTCGCCCTGCGGCAGCGTGGAAGACAGACTTTTCGACAGCAACGGCATCAGATCGATGCCCACCAGATCGACCAGACCAAACACGCCGGTCTTTGGCACGCCCATCGGCGGCCCGGCAATCTGGTCAGCTTCTTCCACCGTCAGTCCCTGATCCATCGCCGCGTTGATCGCGACGCTGATCCAGTACGTGCCGATGCGGTTGGCGATGAACCCCGGCGAATCCTTGGCGTGCACGATGTGCTTGCCCATTTGCCGGTCGACAAAATCGCCGACCGTGGCGGTAGTGGCCGGGTGAGTATCAGGCGCAGACACCAGCTCGATCAGCCGCATATAGCGCGGAGGATTGAAGAAGTGGGTGATCAGGAAGTCCTGCCGGAACTGCTCCGACCGGCCCTCGACCAGCTTTTCCAACGGGATGGTTGAAGTGTTGGACGATACCGCCGTGCCGGGGCGTTTGGCCGTCTCCAACCGGGCATAGAGCGCCTGCTTGATGTCGAGCCGTTCGATCACCGCTTCGCAGATCCAGTCGCACTCGGCAACGCGGTCAAGGTGGTCCTCGATGTTGCCGACTTCGACGAGCTTGGCTGCCGCGTTAGACATGAACGGCGCCGGGTCGGTTTTCAACATCCGGGCCACCGCGCCTTTGGCGATGGCGTCGCGGTCAGTGCCGTCCTTGGGCACGATGTCGAGCAGTAGCACCGGCACCCCGGCATTCGCCACTTGCGCGGCAATCCCGGCCCCCATCACGCCTGCGCCGATGACGCAGACCTTCTTGATGCTAGCGTTTTTGAGTGTCTCAGGCATCATGCGCGCTCCAGCAC
>JBDUBN010000288.1:0-3925 GCA_040004085.1 Novosphingobium sp. | reverse complement strand
GGAGTGCCCGTCAGGCCGAGCAGTTTGGGCGAGAACGCGGCGGCGAATTCGCCGACCCGCGCCGGGGTATCGCGCTCGGGGTCGATCGTGATGAAGATCGGCTGGACTGAGGCGGCGAGTTCAGGTTCCTGCTTGGTGAACGCCGTCAATCCCTGCGTCATCACGCTGACATCCATCGGACAGGCATCGGGGCAGAAGGTATAGCCGAAGTAGACGATCCGCCACTTGCCGGCAAAATCTGACCAGCGAACCGTGCGCCCGGTCTTGTCAGACAGCGTGAACGGCCCGCCGATGCTCGCACCGGCCAAAGGCGGCGGTTCGCTGGGCGCGGATTTGCCGCAAGCGGACACCGCCAGCGCAAGGCCCAATACGAGAGGGGCGATAAGGGAACGTCGAAATGATCTGATCATGGCGCGGCGGTTAATGCTCTGCTAAACCCGGGCTTGCAAGGACGCCTTGCAAGGATATGGCGACCCGGCCAGACCGGATTTGGCCAGAGCCGACTAATATTCGGGCGAGATGCGCCCACAGGAGGATTGATCGTGCGAAAACTGCGGGGGCTGATGCTGGCGAGCCTGGTTGCTCTGGCTGGAACGCTGGCGGTGACCAGCCCCGTTTCGGCGCAGTCGACGGGGTACAAGTTCCTTGAGGCGGTCCGCAAAAAGGACGGCGCGGTGGTTGAGCAGATGCTCGGCAACATGGGCGGCAAGGGAATTCCCGGCAGTGTGATCATCAACACGCGCGATGTGACCAGCGGCGATTCGGCGCTGCATGTGGTGATCAGTCAACACAATCTGGAATGGCTCAACTACCTGATTTACCGAGGCGCCGACCTCAACTTGCGCAATAACAAGGGCACCACGCCGCTGTGGTTGGCGGTGAACACGGCCTTCACCGAGGCGGCGGAACTGCTGATTTCCAAGGGCGCGCGGGTCAATGATCCCGGTCCGTCGGGTGAAACGCCGCTCATTGCGGCGGTTCATCAGAAGAACCTGGAACTGGTCAAGGCGCTGATCAAGGCCGGCGCAGATGTTGGCCGGGCTGATAATTCCGGGCGCACGGCGCTCGATTACGCGGCGCTGGAGCCCAATAGTGGGGCGATCACTACCCAACTCGAAAGCGCGGCCAAGACCGCCAAGGCCCGCAAGGCGCAAACTTATGGGCCGTCCTTTTAGGTGGCATTGATGACCAACCCGGCGGACCTCACCCTTGACGAAATGCGCCTCGCACTGGCTCCGCTGATCGCAGCAGAGGCGGCGTTCGACGGCTGGAGCATGGCGGCGGTGGACAATGCTGCCGCGCGGCTCGGTGTCCCTGCGGCAAGCGCCCGGCTTGCCTTTGCGGGCGGAGCAATGGCGATGATCGCAGCCTGGACGGAGTCGATCGATCACGCCATGGCGCGCGCGCTGCCACCCGAACGGATCGGTAACCTGCCGATTCGCGAGCGGATCCGCACACTGGTTCAGTTCCGGCTCGATGCTGCGGCCCCGTACAAGGAGGCGCTGCTGCGCGCGCTGGCGGTCATGGCGATGCCGCAGAATTTGGCGAGCGCGGCACGGCTCGGCTGGCGGAGCGCCGATGCGATGTGGCGGCTGGCTGGCGATACCGCCGCCGATTACAACCACTATACCAAGCGGCTGACGTTGGGCGCGCTTTACGCCTCCACTCTGGCGATATTTGCCCATGATACCAGCATCGGCCACACCGAAACCCGCGCCTTCCTTGACCGCCGGATCGAAGGGGTCATGCGCTTTGAAAAGGCCAAGGCAAAGCTGATGAAGCCGCGCGATGAACACTTCAGCCCCGCGCGCCTGCTGGGCCGGTTGCGCTATCCTGCGCGGTAGATGGTCTGCCGAACGACCTCACTATTGCGAATGACTTGCAATTAGCTTCCCCTTCTGGCAGCGCATGAATGATGACGCTTGATCTCCTCCCACTCGGCCAACGCGCGCGCATTGTCGCGATCGACTGGGCTGCGCTGGTGGATGAAGAGGCCCAGCGCCTCCGCGCTTTGGGGATTGATCTGGGCGCGCGTGTTTCGGTCGCGCATCGCGGGGTTTTCGCGGGCAGCGATCCACTCGCAATCACGGTGGGCCGCATGACCGTGGCGCTGCGCCGGGTCCATGCGCGCGCGATGCAGGTCGAGGCGGTATGACCCGTTTGCGCACCGCCGCGCTGGTCGGCAATCCCAATGCAGGCAAAAGCGCGCTGTTCAATGCGCTGACCGGCGCGCGCCAGAAGATCGCCAATTATCCCGGCGTCACTGTCGAACGTAAGGCCGGACGGCTGATCCTGCCGTCGGGCGAACCGGTGGAATTGACCGACTTGCCGGGCAGCTACGGCCTCCACGCCACCAGCCCGGATGAAGAAGTGACCCGCAAGGTCATCCTTGGCGAACTGGCCGGAGAAGCGGCGCCCGAAGTGCTGGTGGTCGTCCTTGATGCCTCAAACCTCGAACAACATCTGGTATTCGCGCAGGAAGTAATCGCGCTGGGGCGACCGACAGTGATCGCGCTGAACATGGTCGATCTGGCGGAGCGGGATGGGCTGGTGATTGATCCGCTTGCGCTGGAACATGCCTTGGGCGTGCCGGTGATTTCCACCGTCGCGGTGCGGCGACGCGGGATTACCGAACTGGCGCAGGCGATTGCCGATGCGGAAGAGCGCAAGCCGGAACACCACCATCCGCACACCGGCATGACTGAGCGGCGGCTGACCGCTCATGCCATCGCCGATGGCGCGATCATTTCGGAAACCGCGCGGCACCGCATGCATGCGCGGCTTGACCGGCTGTTGCTGCACCCGTGGTATGGTCCGGTCATCTTGTTCGCCATGCTGTTCGTGGTGTTTCAGGCGGTGTTTGCCGGAGCGCAGCCCTTTGCCGACATGCTGGACGCCGGGGCGGGAGCGCTGGGCGATCTGGCGCGCGCCCATCTGCCCGCAGGCCTGCCGCGCGATCTGCTGACTGACGGGATTATCTCCGGCGTAGGCTCGGTGGTGGTGTTCCTGCCGCAGATTATCATCCTGTTTTTCTTCATTCTGGCGATGGAAGCCTCGGGCTATATGGCCCGCGCGGCGTTTCTGATGGACCGCATGATGGCCTATGTCGGGTTATCGGGCCGCAGCTTCATTCCGCTGCTGTCCAGCTTTGCCTGCGCGGTTCCGGGCATCATGGCGACCCGGAGCATCTCCGATCCCAAGGACCGGCTGACCACCATCCTGATCGCGCCGCTGATGACCTGTTCGGCGCGGTTGCCGGTCTATGCGGTGGTCATCGCCGGGTTCATCCCCAATCGCAACGTGCTGCCCGGCGTCGGCTTGCAGGGACTGGTGCTGTTCGGGCTCTATGTGGCCGGAATTTTCGGCGCGATGATTGCCGCGCTCCTGCTGCGCCGCACCCTGACCAAGGGCGACGCCAGCGGATTCATCATGGAGCTGCCCAAATACCAGATGCCGCGCGTGCGCGATATGGCGCTGGGGCTGTATCAGCGTGCCGCGATCTTTTTGCGGCGGGCCGGGACGATCATCTTTACCGTCACGGTAGTGCTTTGGCTGCTGCTCAACTTCCCGCGCGCCGGGACGGGCGAGAATCAGGTCGATGCCTCGATTGCCGGCCACATCGCCAACGGTCTTGCGGTGGTAGTCGAGCCCATCGGCTTCAACCGCGACATCGCGCTCGCGCTGATCCCGGCGATGGCGGCGCGCGAAGTGGCGGTCAGTTCGTTGGCGACCACCTATGCGGTTGGCAGCTCGGACGATGATGCCGCCACCTCGCGCCAACTGGTTTCGCGCTTGCAAAACCACTGGACCCTGCCCACCGCGCTGGCGTTTCTGGTGTGGTTCGTGTTCGCGCCGCAGTGCATGTCGACGATCGCGGTGACTCGCCGCGAAACAAACGGGTGGAAATGGCCCGCGTTCATGTTGC
>JBDUBN010000287.1:0-3926 GCA_040004085.1 Novosphingobium sp. | reverse complement strand
CTTTACTCATCCCTTTCCCGCCGCGGTGTGATCGGCGCCGGGCTCACCGGAGCCGGACTTCTGGCGCTAGGCGGCTGCGGAACCGGCAAGAATCCCGAGAAGCCGAAACGCGGCGGAGTAGTTCGGTTGGCGGCGCACTCGTCGTCAACGTCAGACACGCTGGATCCGGCGAAGGGCGGCACGGCGCTGGATTATGTACGGCATTTCATGCTGTACAACGGCCTGACCTGCATTGAGGACGAAAAGCTTGTCCCCCAGCTTTCGCTGGCCAAGGCGATCGAAACGACAAATCGCATCGACTGGCACATCGAACTTAATCGCGGCGTGCGGTTCCACGATGGCAGCGAACTCACGTCCGAGGATGTCGTTCACTCGCTGCTGCGTCACAAGGATCCTTCGGTCGGGTCGAAGATGTCGACGCTGGCGGCGCAGTTCTCGTCAGTGCGCAGCGATGGGCGTTATGGCGTCGCGATCACGCTTGCCGGCCCGAACACAGACCTGCCGAACCTGTTTGCCATGTCGCACATGCTGATTGTCAAAGCCGGGCAAAGCCGCCCAGACGGCACCGGCACCGGCCCTTTCCGCCTTGAGGTTTTCAAGCCCGGAGTGCGCACAGAGGTCGCGCGCAACCCCGAATACTGGATTCCCGACCGGCCGAAGCTTGACCGGATAGAGTTGATCGCGATCCCTGATGAGGTCAGTCGCGTGAACGCCCTGCTGTCGGGCGACGTCCACATGATCAACGCGGTCAACCCCCGTTCGATCCGGCGCATCGAGGCTGACCCGAACTATCGGGCGATGGTAACAAAATCAGCGCTTTATACCGATGTGGTGATGCGCCAAAACTCGCTGCCGACCGGCAACCCGGATTTCGTGCAGGCCGTGAAGCTCATGCTTGATCGGCCCCTGATCAACCGGGCGGTCTTTCGCGATTACGCAACGATAGCCAACGATCAGCCGATCGCGCCGTTTCAGCCCTATTTCAATCCCGAAGTGCCGCAAACTATCCTCGATACCGACAAGGCACGCTGGCATGTCCAGCGCTCGGGCCTGACTGGCGTGCGGATTCCATTGTTCTGCTCAACGGCGGCTGAAGGGTCTGTGGACATGGCCTCGATCCTGCAGGAATACGGTTCCCGCGTTGGACTAAACTTTGCGGTGAACCGCATGCCGGCCGATGGGTATTACTCGACGCATTGGATGCACCATCCAATGACTTTCGGGAACACCAATCCGCGTCCGACTGCCGATCTCATATTCAGCCTGTTCTTTGAATCGACCGCAAGTTGGAACGAGAGTGGCTGGAAGGACGAGCGGTTCGACCGCCTGTTGTCCGAAGCCCGCGGCATCGGCGATCAGGCGTTGCGGTCAGAACTCTACGGCGAAATGCAACAGATCGTCCATGACAAGTGCGGCGTTGCGATCCCGGTGTTTATCAGTCTGGTCGACGGTTACGATAGGCGCCTTAAAGGTATCCGTCCGGTGCCGGTCGGCGGCTTCATGGGTTATCGGTTCGGCGAATATGCATGGTGGGACGAATAATGGCCGGTCCCGCATCTTCCCGTCCCGCCTGGTTGGGTGTGGTCACGTTGATCCTTCACCGCGCGGGATCCGCCCTGCTGACGCTGTTCCTGGTGTCGGCCGTGATCTTCACCGTCAGTGGGCTCTTGCCGGGCGATGCCGCGCAAGAAGTCCTCGGCCAAAGCGCGACCCCCACACAGGTGGCTGCATTGCGCCATGAAATGGGCCTCGATCAGCCTGCAGTGACGCGCTACTACAAATGGCTGAGCGCCATAGTCACCGGTGATCCGGGCATGTCCTATGTCGCCAATATGCCGGTGCAGGAGATCATCTCTGATCGGCTGCCCAACACATTGAAGCTGGCGGGCATCACCGCGGTCATTTCGACCATTCTGGCGCTGACCATCGGTATCGCCAGCGCCATCAATCGCGGCGGCAGGATCGACCGGGTGCTCAATGTCATCACGCTATCGCTGGTCGCCACACCCGAATTCCTTGTTGCCACGCTGGGCGTGCTGCTGTTCTCGGTGAAGCTGCTGTGGCTGCCTTCGATCGCTCTCGTTCAGGCGGATGCAAGCTGGGGCGCGACTTTGCGCTCGCTGGCCCTTCCTGTGCTGTCGCTGACGTGTGTCGTCGTGGCGCAGATGGCGCGGATGACACGCGCTGCCGTGGCCGATCAGCTTGATCGCCCCTATGTCGAGATGGCCCGGCTCAAAGGCGTGCCATTCCGGCGCATCGTACTGTTCCACGTCATGCCCAACGCCATCGGCCCGGTGGTGAACGCGATGGCGCTGTCGCTGTCTTACCTGATGGGCGGGGCGCTGATCGTCGAGACGATCTTCAATTATCCCGGGCTCGCCAGCCTGATGGTGAACGCGGTGACAAGCCGGGACATGCCCTTGCTGCAATCCTGTGCGATGATTTTCTGCGGGACCTATCTAGCCATGATGCTGGTCGCCGATGTGATAGCAATTCTCGCAAATCCGAGGCTTCGCGCATGATAGACCGCATCGCCACAGCTGTACGCGCGCTGCCCGCCTCTGGCCGCCTCGGCCTTGCGCTGGTGGTGTTCTGGGTACTGGCAGCCGCATTCGGGCCAATGTTGGCTCCCTATTCGGTAGGCGCTTTCGTTGATCGCACCGTGTTTTCGGGCATCTCCAGCAACGTCTGGCTGGGCAGCGACTATCTGGGCCGCGATGTCCTGAGCCGATTGTTGTCCGGTGCGCGCTACACCGTATTCCTGGCATTTGGGGCCGCGATGCTGGCAGTGACAATCGGAACCTCGCTGGCACTCTTCGCCGCGATCCGTGGCGGCTGGACCGATGAGATCATCTCGCGGGCCATGGATACGCTGATCTCGATGCCGTCGAAGATTTTCGCACTGGTGCTGGTCGCGGCGTTCGGGTCATCGCTGGTTCTGCTGCTGGCAATCGCCGCAATCACTTATGTGCCGGGCAATTTCCGCATCGCGCGGGCGTTGGCCATGAACCTGATCGCGCTGGATTTCGTGCAGGTCGCACGGGCCAGAGGCGAAGGAACTGCCTATATCGCCTGGCGGGAAATCCTGCCCAACATGATCCATCCCCTGCTGGCCGACATGGGCCTGCGTTTCGTGTTCGTGGTGCTGCTGTTGTCGGGGCTCAGTTTCCTCGGTCTTGGTGTGCAGCCACCGCATGCCGACCTGGGCTCGCTGGTGCGAGAGAACGTTTCAGGCCTTACCGAGGGTGCTTTGGCGATCATCATACCGGCAATCGCCATCGCAACGCTTACTGTCGGCGCCAACCTGCTGATCGATGCACTCAAGCCCCGAGGCAAGTCATGAGCGCGCAAGATCAGGATATGGCGGTCGAAGTACGCGGCTTGGACATCGTTTTGAACTCCCCGAATGGAGTTCGAACCGTCATCGTCGAGGACATTTCATTCTCGATTCGCCGAGGCGAAGTTTTGGCACTTATCGGTGAGTCCGGTTCGGGCAAGACGACTATTGCTCTGGCGCTGATGGGCTATTCGCGCTTCGGCGCCGATATCACGGCAGATTGCATGCGAGTGGGAGACATGCGCATCGATCAGATGGGCCCGTCCAAACTGCCCAAGGTGCGTGGGCGGCGAATAGCCTACATCGCGCAAAGCGCAGCGTCGGCGTTTAATCCTTCACGCACGATCCTCTCCCAGGTGATCGAGCCTCTGCTCGTGCATCGTCTGGCTGATCGACCTACGGCGGAGGCCCGGGCGGTTGCGCTGTTCCGCGCCTTGGCGCTGCCGTCACCTGAAACCATTGGATCACGCTATCCCCATCAGGTTTCGGGCGGCCAATTGCAGCGGGTGATGGCGGCGATGGCCCTTATCACCGAGCCGGAACTGGTGATCCTTGACGAGCCGACCACCGCGCTCGACGTTACCACGCA
>JBDUBN010000286.1:0-3937 GCA_040004085.1 Novosphingobium sp. | reverse complement strand
CGTGGCCCTGCCGGATGACTACAAGGAACGCGTGCGCCGGTTCTATGGCGATGTCTGCTATCCCGGCGCCTATGGCATGACGGAAATGGCGCAAGTGATGCCGCGCTGTTCCGCCGGGCGCTATCACCGCCCGCCGGGGCTGATCTGGCTGCTGCTCGACCAGCCCGGTGAACGCCTGATCAATGCGGCCAGCGGCGTCGTCGAAGGTCGGTTCGCCTTCCTCGATCTGCTCTATACCGGGCGCTGGGGCGGGCTTATCACCGGCGACAAGGTCCAGATCGACTGGGACGAGACTTGCGCCTGCGGCCGTCCGGGGCCAACCATCCTCGATACCATCACCCGCTTTGCCCAGGCCGGTGAGGAGGACCATATCGGCTGCGCCGGGACGATCGACAGCTATGTTCGCGGGGCCATGGGATGACCCGGATGGACACCAACCTGCGCGCCTCGGTGCCGCATTTCGTCAAGGGCGATCTGGTCGAACTGGCCGCTGGTGAGGCCGGGGAGGACCATGGCCGGTTCGTCACTCCGGCGCTGAACCTCAACGATCTGGTGTGGCCACGCGATGTGCCGCCGCCTGCGGCCAGTGTGCCGCTTGCAGAAATCCTCGACATCCTTGAGGCACTCGGCAACTGGCTGGACCGCGATCCCACGGGCGCTGTGGAGCGCGCATTCCTAGCCTCTGCTGGCACCAACCCGCTGGAGCGCGGCGTGCTGGAACGGTCGTTCGGCTCGCTGGGTCGCTGCTTCAACCGGGCCTCGCTCGAGTTTCAGGTCAATCAGGAACTGGGCGGCAGCGACGTGTTGGACGGTTGGCGCGAAGTTACCACGCCCACCGGGCGCAAGGCCGCGATCCGCGCCTTCCCACCACGCCTCGTCCATATCGTGGCGGGCAATGCCCCCGGCGTCACCGCGATGACCGTGGCGCGCGGCGCGCTGACCAAGGGCGTTCACCTGCTCAAGCTGCCCTCGAACGACCTGTTTACCGCCGCGGCCGTGCTGGGCGGGCTGGCGGCGGTGGCTCCGGGCCATCCGGTCACTCGCTCGTTCAGCGCGGCCTACTGGCGCGGCGGCGACGCCCGGGTGGAATCGATGCTGTTCCGCCCGCAGTTCTTTGACAAGCTGGTGGCGTGGGGCGGCGAAGCCGCATTGCGCTCGGCCAAACAATACATCGGCCCGGGGTTCGAACTGGTGGCCTTTGATCCCAAGACCTCGATCTCGATGATCGGTCGCGAAGTTCACCGCGACGCGGAGACGCTGGCGACCGTGGCCGATCTGGCCGCGGCCGATGCGACGGTGATGGACCAGCAGGCCTGCGTCTCCAGCCGGTTCCAGTTCGTCGAGGGCAGCGTGGCCGAGGTTGATGCCTATTGTGCGGCGCTGCACGCGCGGATGGGAGTGGAACGCTTCACCACTTCGGCCTGCAGCACGCCTCCGCGCGGCGCGATCCGCGACGAGATTGAAGCGCTGGCGATGCTTGAGCCGGACTACCGCGTGTTCGGCCAGTTTGATGGGCGCGGGCTGGTGATCCGTTCGGATGAGCCGGTGGATTTCCATCCCGATGGCCGGATCGTCAACGTGGTGCGGGTGGATCGGCTGGAGGATGCGCTGGGCGCAGCCAACGTCGCCACCCAGACGGTGGGCATCTGGCCAGCCGAGCGCCGCCGCGCCCTGCGCGATGCACTAGCTTCGCAAGGGGTGCAGCGGGTGACCGCGCTGGGTGCCGCCGGGATGGTTGAATCCGGGCTGCCGCACGACGGATTCCTGCCGCTTGGCCGGTTCATCCGCTGGGTAAACGATGAGGACGGACTGGACTGAGCCGGTGCCGACAATGAAGCCTTTAGGGGAGCGAGACATGACCTTCACCCTGCGCCCGCTGGCACCGCACGTCGGTGCCGAAATCGGCGGCATCGATCTGACCCGTCCGCTGGACGAACCGGCCCGGCGGTTCATTACCAAGGCCTGGATCCGCCACGGCGTGTTGCTGTTCCGCGACGTCGCCAATGATGATGTGGTCCATGGCGATATGGCACAGATGCAGCTCAGCCGCCTGTTTGGCGATCTGGAAGCCAGTGCGACCGGCATCCTCAATGATCCGGCCAACCCGTATCTGATGATCCTGCAGCACGATCCCGATGATCCAGCGCCGCAATTCAACACCCGGCTGATGGTGGGCGGCGAGGAACGGGTCGGCTGGCTTGGTTGGCACTGGGACCAGAGTTTCATGCCGACCATCGTGCGCGGCGCGGTGCTGCGAATGGTGCGTCCGGCGGCCAGCGGCGGGCAGACCGGCTTTATCGACGCGATTGCCGCGCATGAACGCCTGTCCGAGGCGATGAAGGCGCGTATCGCGGGGCTGGAGGTGGTCTATCACTTCAACCCCGACATGGCTTCGGGCCAGTTCGGTTTCCCGCCCGACGTGGCCCATGCGCCCGGCGTGAAGGGCGGCAGTTCGGCACCGAAAATGGAGTTTCCGCCGGTGGTCCATCCGCTGGTCATTACCCAGCAGGAAACCGGACGGCAGGTGCTTAAACTCTCCCCGATGCACAGCCGCTATGTGCTGGGCATGGACCGCGCGGAAAGCGATGCCCTGTTGGCCGAACTTGCCGCGCATCTGGTAGATGATCGCCATGCCTATTGGCACGAGTGGCAGGCCAACGACATGGTAGTGTGGGACAACTGGCGCGTGATCCATGCGGCGCAGGGCGTGCCGCCGACGGTAAAGCGCAAGGCTCTGCGCACCACCATCATGGGGGATTACAAGGTGGGCCGATACCTCGACGAGACCCGGCCAGTCGCTGCCGATCTGGCACGGATCGTGGACTGAAGTAGCCCTGTGCGGTCAGATCAGGCCCAGGGGTCGACGTGGACCTTGGTTTCGTTGTTCGCGCCGCGCAGTGTCTCGATCATCTGGGGTAGCGCGTCCAGACCGATGTGGCTGGTGACCATGTGGCGCGGCTCGACATGGCCCGCGTCGAGCGTGTCCACGGTGTGCTGAAACTCGGCCACGGTCCACGACATCGAGAAGGTGAGCTTGACCTGCTTGAATGTGCTGACGCCGGGGATCACCGGATCTGGGGCCATGCAGAAGCCCAGCGAGATTACGTGGCCGTTGGGCTTGACCAGGTTGATTGATTGCTGGAGCAGGCCGACCGCGCCGGCCGCCTCGAACACGTAATCGGGCATGCCGCCCAGCGCATCCGCCACCCGTTCGGCCTCGCCCTCGCCGGTCTGGACATATGCGTCAGCCCCCATCGTCAGCGCAAGGTCGCGGCGGCGTTCGGCGCGGGACGCGGAAACGACGTGGGCGCCGTGCTGTTTTGCCCAGTAGGTGGTGGCGAGCCCAACCGCCCCGGCGCCTAGCACGAGCACTTTGGCACCGGGCTGGACGTTGGCGAGGCGAACGGCGTGCAGCCCCACCGCCAGCGGCTCGACCAGCGCGCCGTCGCTGAGGCTGAGTGCGGCGGGTAGCTTGACCGCGCTACGCTCGGCGATGCGCATGTATTCAGCATAGCCGCCGCCATAGGGCGACATGTTCGCGCACATTACCACCAGCCCGGCGGCGCACAGCTCGCACTGGCCGCAACCGGCGGCGGGCAGGGCGGTGACCCGGTCGCCAAGCTTGAGCGTGGTCACGCCCTTGCCGATCGCCACGACCTCGCCCGAGAACTCATGGCCCAGGATGGTGTCGCAGGGGAAATCATAACCCTTGCCCGAGGTCATGTTGAGATCGGTGCCGCAAATCCCGCAGCGACCGACCTTGATCACCGCCTCGCCCTCGCCGGGCGTCGGATCCGGGCGCTGTTCGACGACCCACGGCTTGCCAGCTTCCTTGAATACCGCTGCACGCATTAAACTCTCCTGTTTCTGGTTGTTTGCGTAAACGCCCGACATCATGTCCGCGATAGGCTGGGGATGCCGCTCGCCCGATTACCAC
>JBDUBN010000028.1:0-13412 GCA_040004085.1 Novosphingobium sp. | reverse complement strand
CACGGTCTGGACCGGTCGGCGCGACAGGAATGTCAATTATCTCACCATCCCACAGAGTCACTCGATGCGGGATCAGGTCAGCGGGAACCAGCGCGGGCCAATATACGCCATATTCATTCGCCTGCCCGGGCGGCGTCGTCAGGAAGAAGCCGGGATAGGAAGATAGGGCTGCCTGCACGAACGCGTCGGAAAATGTGCGCCCCGCCCTCCCCTTGTCGCTGTCCTTCACGGTCACGCGCAGCAGCGCGCAGGCCTGTTCATTGGTCTGCGGATCGGGCCGGTCGGATCGCCACAGGTCAAACTCCAATGTCTCGAAAGGCGTGTCGCCCCACAGCAGTCGCAACGAATGTTCAGCCAGCGCCGCCTTCTTCTCGATGTCGAGGCCGGTCAGCACCATCGTCATCTCGTTGCGATAGCCGCCAACATAGTTGATCGCGATCTTCGCCGCGCTCGGTGCCGGCTCACCCTTAACGCCCGAAATGCGCACACGATCCAGCCCTTCTTGCGACAGGGCGATTGTGTCGAACCGCGTCACCACATCGGGATTGGCGTAACGCGGACTTTGTATCTCATACAATATCTGGGCCGAAACCGTGTCGACGGAGACGAGACCACCGGTCCCCGGCGCCTTGGTGACGACGAAGCTGCCGTCCGCGCTGATCTCGCCGATAGGAAAGCCGGGCAGATCGCCTGCAGGCACGTCCTGAAAGAAGGAGAAATTGCCGCCCGTGGTCTGCGCGCCGCATTCCAGCACATGGCCTGCAACCACTGCGCCCGCCAGCCGGTCCCAGTCGTCGCGCGACCAGTCGAACGCCCACGCGGCAGGCCCCACGACCAGCGCCGCGTCGGTGACGCGTGGGCACACGACGATGTCCGCGCCCCGGTCCAGCGCTTCTTTGATGCCCCAGCCGCCCAGATAGACATTGGCCGTGACCGGATCCTTGCCGAGTTCGGCAAAGGGTCGTCCGGTATCGAGATGGTTGAGCCCATGGCCGGCATCCAGAAATTCCGGCAGTCGGTCCAGCACGTCGTCGCCATGGATATAGGCGATCTTCGGCTTCAATCCCAGTTCGGCGCACTGTTTGGCCAGCGCATCGGCCAGCCCCTTGGGATTGAGGCCGCCGGCATTGGTGACGATCTTTACGCCCTTTTCAAGGCAGGTGCCCAGCAGCGTGGAAATCTGGCGCTGGAACGTCGCGGCATAGCCCGCCGCCGGATCGCGCTGGCGCAGCTTCCACAGGATCAGCATGGTCAGTTCTGCCAGATAATCTCCGGTCAGAACATCGATGTCACCCCGCTCGACCAGATCGCGCGCCGCGTCGAAACGGTCGCCGAAATAGCCGGACATGTTGGCTACCCGCAGCGGTGTACTGCGCGTCATGCCTCTTCCTCCTCATCCTCGTCCACGATGACGAGCATCTGCTCCGTCTCGACCTGCGCGCCCGGCTCGACCGATACCAACGCGACGACGCCGGGATGCGGGGCAAGTAATTGATGCTCCATCTTCATGGCCTCGACGATGCAGAGCAGTTGCCCTTTCGCCACCCTGTCGCCCGGCTTGACCGCCACGACGCTGACCATGCCGTGCATCGGCGCGCGGGTCGCCCCAGGCACTTCAGCGGGCCGAGGCTGCGGGAATCGCGGCTGTTCAACGATGCTGGCATGGCCGTGCGGCGCGGTGACCTCCCACAAAAGGGTCTCACCCGACTGGACCGAAGAATAGCGCGCCTTGAAGCGATGCCCGTCAATCTCGACGTCCATCCATGCCGTGTCGACACTGAAGCGACGCACCCGCACCGGCGCCTCACCCGGCATGGAGAAGGTCCAGCTCCCGTCACGGAGGCGGCGATAACCAAGAACGAAAGGCGCGTGTTCGCCAAAAATGGCCTGCTGATCCATCGACGGATTGTTGCGCCACCCCGACAGCGGGCTCTCGCCTCCGTTGCGCTCTGCCTCGCCAGCGAGCGCGGAGACAATCGCAGCATCGCGCACCATTTCGCTTGCAGGCAGTATGCGACGGGCACTGTCGTCCGGGAAATGCTTGGCGAGGAAGTCCGTCGTCGTCTGCCCTGCCAAAAAGGCATCGTGCGAGAGGATCGCACAAAGCAGGTCGCGATTATTGGGCGGACCCTGCAAATGCGCGGTTTGCAGCGCACGTTCCAACAAGCGGGCAGCCTCGGTCCGCGTTTCGGCAAAGGCGATCACCTTGGCCAGCAGCGGATCGTAGTAGGAAGACACGACCGCCCCGCTCTGGAACCCGCTGTCCCAACGCGCGTCCACATCAGGGTGCGGCTCGAACATGTGGAGGTCGCCCGCCGCCGGCAGATAGCCGGACGCCGGGTCCTCGGCATAGAGGCGCGCCTCGATCGCATGACCACGCCGCTCGACCTGATCCTGCGTCAGAGGTAGCGGACGACCCTGCGCCACTTCGAGCTGGAGGCGAACGAGATCGAGCCCCGTGATCGCCTCCGTAATCGGATGCTCCACTTGCAGGCGCGTGTTGACTTCCAGGAAGGCGATCGACCGATCCTCGCCGACCACGAACTCCACGGTGCCCACGCCTTCATAGCGCAGCGCCTTGCCCGCAGCGACCGCCGCCGATGTCAGCTGCGCGCGCAGATCCTCGTCGATCGCCGATGAGGGCGCTTCCTCCACCACCTTCTGGTGGCGGCGCTGGATCGAACATTCGCGTTCATACAGATGGATGACATTGCCATGCGTGTCGCCGACGATCTGCACCTCGATATGGCGCGGGCCGGGCAGGAACCGCTCCAGGAACACCCGGTCGTCGCCAAATGCCGCCGCCGCTTCGCGACGGCACGCTTGCACCATCGATTCCATCTGCGACCGATCTTCGATCAGCCGCATTCCCTTGCCGCCGCCACCGGCCGCCGCCTTGGCGATGATCGGCAGCGGGATATGGGCGGCCGCCGCCTGGAGGTCCATGCCCTCCTCGACCACCACATCGGCCAGCACCGGCACGCCAGCCGCCTCCATCATACGCTTGGCCTGCACCTTGTCGCCCATCACGGTGATGGTGTCCGGCTTGGGACCGACCCAGTTGATGCCCGCAGCCTCGACCGCCTCGGCAAAGGCCGCATTCTCGGACAGGAAGCCATAACCCGGATGGATCGCATCCGCGCCCAGCCGCTTGGCCGCCGCGATAACCGCGTCGCCGCGCAGATAGGATTCCCCCGGCGTCATCCCGCCAATCGCGATCGCGCCGTCACAGGCGCGGACATGCCCCGCATTGATATCGGCATCGGAATAGACGGTCACGGGCGAAATGCCCATCTCACGGGCGGTGCGCGCAATCCGCACCGCGATTTCGCCGCGATTGGCGATCAGCAGCCGGCGGATCGGCCTGGGGGTGTCGGCATTGTTCGACATCATCACATCCTGAATACACCGAAGCCGGTCGTGCCGACTACGGGCGCATTATGTACTGCCGAAAGGGCAAGGCCTAGCACTGTGCGGGTATCGCGCGGGTCGATCACCGCGTCATCCCATCCCTGGCCGCTCGCGTGGAACGCCGTGGATTCGGATTCGACCTGCTTTTCATATTCTGCGCGGAAGGTGGCGGACTTTTCCTCGTCCCAAGGTTCGCCGCGAGCCTGTGCTGCGCCCGAACTCACCATCTCCATGACGCCGGCCAGCTGAGCCGGCCCCATCACCGCGATCTTGTGCGAGGGATAGGTAAAGACGAAGCGAGGGCGATAAGCGCGCCCGGCCATGCCATAATTGCCCGCACCAAAGGAGTTGCCGATCATCAGCGTGATGTGGGGCACTTCCGAATTGGTGACAGCGTTGATCAGCTTTGCGCCGTCCTTGATGATACCACCGCGTTCATAGTCGCGTCCGACCATGAACCCGGTGATGTTCTGCACGAATAGCAGGGGAATATTCTGCTGGTTGCACAATTGAATGAATTGCGCGCCCTTTTCGGCATCGGCGCTGAACAGCACGCCGTTATTGCCCAGGATGCCGAGCGGATAGCCGTGGATCGAGCCCCAGCCCGTGACCAGATTGTTGCCATAGCCGCGCTTGAACTCGTCGAACAGCGATCCGTCCAGCGTCCGCGCCAGCACTTCGCGCACGTCGAACGGCTCTTTTGGCTCGGCCGACACCGCGCCTAGCAGTTCTTCAGGATCATAGACCGGCGGCGTGGCGGGCAATGTCGGGCCATAGCCCTGCTTTTCCCAGTTAAGATGACCGATCACATCGCGCGCGATACGGATCGCGTCGCGCTCGTCTTCGGCCAGATAGTCGGCCAGACCCGAAACTTTCGCGTGCATCTCCGCGCCGCCCAGCTCTTCGTCGGTGGTAACTTCGCCCGTCGCCATCTTGACCAACGGCGGGCCAGCCAGGAACACCTTTGACCGGCCACGTACCATAATCGCATAATCGCTCATGCCCGGCACATAGGCACCGCCTGCCGTGGACGATCCGAACACGATCGATACGGTGGGAATTTTCGCCTTGGACAGTTCAGTGATGGACCGGAAATATTGCCCGCCAAGGATGAACGTCTCTCCCTGAAAACGCAGGTCTGCCCCGCCGCTTTCGGTCAGGTTGATATAGGGTAGCCGGTTCTGCTTCGCGATCTCCAGACCGCGCAGCGTCTTGCGCAGCGAATAGGGGTTGAGTGAGCCCCCCTTGATCGTCGGGTCGGAGCCGGAAATCATACATTCGACGCCGTTGATGATGCCGATACCGTTCACCACGGACGCACCATTTTCGAACTCGGTGCCATAGGCCATCAACGGCGAGAGTTCGAGGAACGGCGTGTCGCGATCGATCAGCAGTTCGATCCGTTCGCGGATCAGCAGTTTGTCGCGTTCGCGGTGGCGCGCAATTTTGGACGAACCGCCGCCAGCGCGCGAAAGTTCCAGTTCATCCTCCAGCTTCTTAACCAGCGCGCTGTTGGCCGCGAAATTGCGCTTGTACTTTTCAGACCCCTTGTCGATGTCAGTGCGCAGCCGGGATGAGGGCGGCGATCCCAGATGTGTTTTCATCATGGCCTTCAACTCAAAGCACCGCTGGCGCGCAGTTCGGCGATACGGGCCGGATCAAGACCCAGCAGCGAAGCCATTTCCGCGTCCGTGTCCGCTCCGATCACCGGTGCGCTGGCATAGGGGATGACGGTTTCCCCGTCGATCTTCCAACCATGCGTCAGCAATTCTTCCCGCCCGCACAGCACATGATCAACGGGCACCATCAGATCGCGGCCAAAGGCGCTCTTCCACCGGTCGTGAATGTCGATGTTGAACACCGGCCAAGCCTGCCCGCCGAGCATCTCAACCGCCAGCACCAACTCATCGATCTTCGCCGTTGCCTTGGGGTCGGGCCCAGACACATCGATCTCGCCGTCGGCCACCAGCTTGTCCCAGCCAGCCGCTTCAATCCTGACGATCACATCACCATCGGATGCGCGCACCGCCAACGAGTTGACCCGCCCGGCCTCCAGCGCTGGTTCCTGCGCGGTCAGGAACATCTCTGGCAGCATGGACGAAAGAGTCTCCAACTGCGACAGCCTTATCCAGCCGCCCGTCCCGCTACGCGCCGCTGACAGCAGCGCGCCCAGCAACAAGGTGAAGCCATGCCAGCCGGCAACCGGATCGGAAATGCCTATGGCCATGCCGCCGGTCGGGTCTTCGCTATCTGGATATTTGATCTGGCTTTCCAGGCCGCACAGCGATGAAGTGATCGGCGCGTAGGAGCGCAGCCCCGAAGGACCGAAGCTCTCGTCCAGTTCCAGCCCGCGCAGCGATAGCAGCACGATCTTGGGGTTCGCCTTTTTCAGAACGTCGAAACCAAGGCCCCAGGCGTCCAGCACATGCGGCCGGAAACTTTCCAGGATGATGTCGCTCTTGGCCACCAGATCGAGGAACAGCGCACGACCTTCCTCCGACTTCATGTCGAGCAAAATGCTCTTCTTGCCACGGTTGACATTGTGAAACAGCGGGTCAGTCTCGCGAGGATCAATATCGCGCTGCGCCTCGGGAATGGCTGAAGGCAGCTTGCCGCGCAGGCGCATATTGTCCAGCCGCTTTTCATGCTCGACCTTGAGCACTTCGGCACCCAGGTCCGCCAGCATCGATCCGACCATCGGCCCGGCCCATACCCAGGAAAGGTCGAGCACGCGATAGCCCGACAGGTCCGGCCCCTTGGTGCCTTCACGCACGGGTGCCTCGCCCAGCGTCGCGCCAGCATCGCCAGTGCGGAAGGTCTCGGACCGCCACAAGCTGCCCGGCAAGCGCTTGCTCCCGCTATCCGCCCAGAAGCCCTGACGCCCCAGGTATTCATCCTGCAGCGCTTCCAGCGGGGTACGCACGGCAGCCAGGGGGAAACCATTCTTGATAGCGAGCTTAAAGAGTTCGGCCTTGGTGAACCGGCTCGTCTCACCCTCCACCAGCACATCGGTTTCGTCGGGATATTCGCGCGCCATGCTCAATATGTCGCGGAAACGCGGATTCTCGCCCCATTCGGGATTGCCAAAGGCGTTGAGGATGCCGACCCATTCCTTCGAGGAACGGCACAACAGGGTGATGAATCCGTCCTTCGCCTTGAACAGGCGCTGGGGGTAGACGCCACCATTACCGGGACTGCGGCGGCCATCGCGGAAATAGGGGATGCCCTTGGGCTCGCAAAGCATGCGCATCGTCCCGGCGGCGTAAGCCCACAGGTCGGACAGGGCGACATCGCCCCTAATGCCCTTGCGCCCGTCCAGCGCAAACAGAAGGACCATGCCTGCCCCGTTCACGCCTTGGATATATTCGCCCATCCGGTGCGGGAACCAGAGCGGCGCGCGCTCGCGTTCGCCGATGGCGCAGGCGGCGCCCGACACTGCCTGCGCTGCCTCGTCGCAACCGCCCTCATCCGCCTCGCCCAGCCAGTTCAGCCGGATGTGGCAGGCGTCGACCAGACCAGGCGCATTGGCTATGGCAGGGGCGAGCGCGCCTTCATGCACGATGGCGAAGACATCGCCCGCCTTGCCAAGAGCCTCTTCGATCGACAGCGCAGCAATCGCCGGCGCCCGGGCGAGCATGACCTTCGCCAGGGCATCGGGGCCGGAATGCTCAGAATAGAGTATCTCGGCTCCCATGTCGGCCAGCATCCGGGCGGCGTGCAACGTCGCCCTTCCGCCCTTGCCGACGCACAGGATGCGATAGCCCTGAAGCGGGTGGGAAAATCCGCTCGGCTGGGCCGCAATATTGATTGCTGCGCTCATCAATCAAGCTCCGATCAGGCTTCTTCGACCACCGGGACAGGTAGAACGACACCGCCCGTCTCGCGCGAGGGCAAGAAGACCGTCGCAGTACCCCATGCGGTGCGTTCCCCGCGCTGGTTGACTGCCTCGGTCTCGATCAGAATGGCCTTGTTCTTGCCCTGCACTTCCTTGCCGACGACCTTACCCTTCACCCAGGTGGTGTCGCCCAGCAGATTGGGACGGCGCACCTGCGTCGCCAGCTGGCGCAGGAAACCTTCGTCGCCCATCCAGTCGGTGAGGCAGTGTTGGAACCAGCTGATGCGCTGCGGCCCGATGTCATAGGCGCCGCCCATGCCAACATCCTTGCCGGTCTGCTGTTCGAGATGGCCGCGGCCCGCCGAATCCTTCGCGCCGGTCGACTTGTTGATATGATAGTCGTTGTGGCGGCTGCGATACTTCGTCACTAGCTTGAAGGTGCCACCATAAGGCTGCGTCCCATGGACACAGCAATACCAGCCGACAACGTCGGTGCCGGTCAGCGGCCCCTTCACCACCGGCCGGATTTCGTCGCCGATATTCACATCTTCCCAAAAGCGGGTCTCGGCGCCGCGCGGCTTCTCGGCCAGCACCTGCGCCTCGATGTCGGCGATCTCTGCGGACGTGTAATTATGCGACGGGCGCTCTTCATATTTCATCTTGCCCTTGGTCGCTTCGACGAGATGCTCGCCGCGCGGTGTACGGGCGATCTGGTTATAGGCGCGGCAGATCAGCTCGCCGTTGCGCCAGTAATCGATCTCGCCATGCTGCATCACCCACAACGGCGCGAATTCTGTGCTCTTGCGTTCATTCTTTGTGAGGCGCGAGGTCACAGTGAACTCGTCATTGACGCGGATCTGGTCTCCCCACACGAATTCGCATCCGGCGTAGATCCACTGCACGCCCTGAAACTTGGGCCCTACCGTCGTCGCGTCAATCGCGAAAACGAAGGTTGGCGGCGCAATTTGGGTTCCCCACACGGTGTTCTTGCCATATTCCGGGTCGGCGTAGAGCGGATTGTCCTCGCCATAGCCCACGCAATAATGGCGGATGCCGTCCTTCGAGGCCTGGTCGAACCAGCGCCATTCGTTCCGACGCAACGGAACGCCAACCATCTTTTCCGCTTCCTCGAAAGCGGCATCATCGATCTTACCCCAAACCATCGTCAAATCTCCTAAATTCATAATAATAGTTATAACGAATAAATGGAGGCAAGCAAGTGCCTCGCTGGCCATCGGACTGACATTTGTCAGGAAATCAGGAAACCGCCGTCCGCAATCAGTTCTTGCCCGGTGATATGCGACGCTGCGGGACTGGCGAGGAACAACGCGCCCACGGCATGTTTCCACGGTGGGGCCGTACCCAGCAAGAATCGACCCGGTTGCGTCGCCGGGCCGCGCCATGTCGCAGCCGACTCCACACGCTTGGCCCGCGTCTCTGTCATCACACCACCAGGCAGCAGCACATTGACGTTGATGCCGAATTCCGCGACTTCCAGCGCCACTTCCTTGGTGAACATATTTACCCCGGCCTTGGACGCGCAATAATGGGCATTTCCGTGCAGGGCGGGATGCACCGATGCGATGGAAGAGATGTTGACGATCCGGCCGCCCTTCCCCTGATCCTTCATCAGACGGACACCTTCCCGTGTGCACAGGAAGGTACCCTTAAGGTTGACGTCCTGCACGAACTGCCAGTCCTCGACTGTCATTTCAAGGAGCGGCTTGTTGGGATAGACACCGACGTTGTTGACCAGGATCGTAGCGCCGCCCATTTCGTCGCGGACATGGGCGTAGAGTGCGAGAACGGACGCTTCGTCCGTCACGTCCACATGGACCGCCTCAGCCTTGCCTCCGCGCCCCTTGATCTCATTGGCTACAGCGATTGCATTGTCCTTGTTGAGATCGGCTACGGCAACCTGCGCTCCGGCCGTCGCGAACATCAGCGAGATATCGCGACCAAGACCGGCACCTCCGCCCGTGATAATCGCGGTCTGTCCCTCCAGTCCGAACAGGGAAACGAGCAATTCAGACGGCGTGGTTGCCGCATCAACGGGATTCATATCTTAAGTCCCCTCCGGGTTATAAATGATTATCGCGGGCGTTCAGGCGCGACCGTAAGCGCGGCCGCATGGCTCAGTGGTCGTTGGTTCCCGAGCGCACCGCGTCGATCACATGCGCATCCGGGATATTATAATCATGCGCGTCCAGCGTATGTTCGCGCGCCAGTTCGATCATGACCCCCATGTTGTCCGCCTCGATCAAGGCGCCGCACACGGGACAGACGAGCTCCAGCAATTCCCATACTCCTACATTCATATTGCTTATAATGATTATTTTGGACTCTGTGTCAACGCTGACCGCCATCGGGTTCCCGCATCAAGGCAAGACCTTCCAGCGCCAGCCCATATCCCAGGTCCAGCAATACCTGCCGCCTCAGATGCTGGACCAGCGCGACGCGAGTGTAGCGCAACGTCAGATCGCTATTGGCGCTGAGCTGTTTCGCAAGTTCGCGCGCACGCGGCAGCAGGGCTTCTGGCGTCAGTACTTCGGACACCACACCTAATCTTAGCGCTTCCTCGGCGGCAATTTCCTGACCGGTGAGCAAGAAATAACGCCCCCGATTGACCCCCAGCAACGATTGCCACACGAATTGCACGCCATCGCCAGGCACCACGCCGGAGGGGAAATGCGGCTTGTCCTGGAAAAGCGCGGTCGATGACGCCAGAACGATATCGGACAGTACCGCCAGTTCAGCATGATAGCGCGCCGGCCCATTTACCGCCGCGATGACGGGGACTTCAATTGAGAGCAGAGCCTCGAGCAGCTTTTTGCCCTCCCAGTAAATCACGTCGAAACCCAACGGCGAGTCGCGCGTCTTGGACAGCGATTCGTCACGCGCCGAACAGAATTCGGTTCCGGCGCCAGTCAGGATCACGATGCGGTTCTCGCGATCGCCAGCGATGGCGCCAAAGGCGTCGGGCAATTCGCGATGCGGCAGCGCACCCCAGATCATCGAGCCGCCCTGGGTATGGAACTCAACTTCCAGAACACCGTCCTGGCGAGACATCCTCACGCTCTGATACGCAGTGCTATACTCGTCGAATGATCTCATAAATTCTCCTCTCAGCGACTCACTTCCTATATGATCGGCGATAGACATTCTAGTGATAATGATTATAAGCGTTTCGCGAAGTAGGGAGAGAAACGTGGACAGTGCGACCATTGAACGCATGGATTTGAACCTGGCGGACCCAGATTTCGTCCGCAACCCTTGGCGTGCTCTGGCGGAAGTACGGGATGCTGGCCCCGCCGTTTATAACGGCCTGCTGGACGGCTGGATGGTGGCAGGGTATCGCAATGTCGCCAAGGTCATGGGCAATGCCCGAAGCTTTACCTCCGAAAAGCTGGGCGAAACCTATGCCGGCCTCTTTGGCGGCAACACGATGCAGTTCGACGACTCGCCCCGCCATGACGCTATCAAGCTGGTCTGGGCACGCAAGATGCGGCCTGATTCACTTGCCAGCCTGACCGACATGATCGCGCAGATCGTCGATATTCGCCTCAAGCCCTTTGTCGAGCGCATCCGCGCGGGTGAGCAGGTCGAGGCACGGCAGCATCTGACCCGCGGCATCCCAACCATGGTCATCGCCAGGATGATGGACATTCCCGAAGAGCGGTTCGAGGAATTTGGCGGCTGGAGCGACGCCATGGGGGGCATATTGGGCGGTATCCTCGATCCCAGCCCCGAAGGCCGACGGTTTGAAGTGGACGGCAGGGCCGCCACGGCCAAGATGAATGCCTATGCCAATGAGATCATCGCCGAACGTCGCCGCAAGCCCGGCACAGACTTGGTCAGCGATCTCGTGACGTCGGCAGTTGCACACGAACAGATGACCGAGCAGGAAATCATGGCAAGCATCACGCAGCTCGTCTTCGCCGGCAATGAGACGACCGCCAACCTGATGGCCCTGACGCTGCACGCGCTTTCGCTGTATCCCGACCAACGACGCAAGCTGGCGGCCGACAGAAGCCTGATCCCCGCCGCGATCGAAGAGGTCAACCGCTGGTCAACGCCGGTCGCGGTCAAATCGCGTACCGCCCGGCGCGGCGCGGCGCAGATCGGCAACATCGCCATTCCTGACGATGCAACCATCTACTGCCTGCCGATCGCTGCGAACCGCGACCCCGCCCGCTGGGAAAATCCCGACAGGTTCGACATCAGCCGCCCGCCGCAACCGCATATAGGCTTCGGTTTCGGCAAGCATGTCTGCCTGGGCCTGAACCTTGGACGGCTGGAAGCGGTCGTCTGGCTCAACCGACTGCTTGACGAACTGCCTGACTGGAACTTGGTGGGCGAGCCCGACTACGGCACGAACTTCTTCGTACGCGGCCCAAAATCAATCACCCTAGCTGCCGCTTGACAGTTGAGGCACAACAGCGAACGAGGCGGTTCTACCAGCGAACCGCTTCGTTCATCATTTCGGGGAATCGCTCACGGGCCTGAATCAGATAATCGCGCATGTGCTCCCGCATCAAATCTCGCGCCTGAGCGGCATTCCCGTCAATGACCGCGCGCGCTATCTTATTATGTATATCCCCGACGCATTTGCGTTCATCATGCGGATAGAGAAAACCGGTCGATTTGCCAGCGAACAGGTCGTAACAGCTATGGATGACGAGCGAGAGGATATGGTTGCCGGCCATGTCCGCTATCAGATCATGAAAGCCCTGTCCGACGGCGCGAAACTGGCGATCATCCTCCAGATTCGCCTGTTCCGACCGGGCCAGATAATCATGCAATATCTTCACTTGCTCGTCAGAGCGCCGCTCGGCCGCCATTCCCGCTGCCTCTGGCTCCATCACCAAACGCATTTCAAGAAGGTCCGAATATTTGGCACCAATCCTTTGATAGAACAACGCGGCCATGGCGGAAAACTGCCGACTGTCCGGGCTCAGCAGGATCGGTCCACCCTTGGGGCCTGGCTTCATGTGAATAAAGCCAAGCACTTCCAATATCCGCAGCCCCTCACGAAGCGATCCACGGCTAACGCTGTATCGCTCCATCATGTCGGCTTCCGACTCCAGGACCGCACCGGCTGGTAGGCCAGCATTGGTGGCCTGCGTTACGATAGCACGTGATACGGACTCCGATATTTTTTCATTTTTACGCATGTCAGGATTTCATTTCCGCAGCAGGTTCATCGAGCAACAATTCCAGTGTCTCCACAATATTTATGAGAGACGTTTTTCGGCCTATCGGCAAGCGCTCAAGCGCACTGGCAAGCCACTCATCCCGACCGGAATGAACTTCGGCCGCGGCGCGATGCCCATCTTCAGTCAGGCGAACCTGAACCTGGCGCAGATTATCTTTAACCGGCTCGCGCGTGACCAAGCCCAATTGCTCCAGTTGCCCCAATATGCGCGTAATACTTGGCGGCTGGACAGCCTCGATCTCGGCGAGGCGGCCTGGTGTCATAGGTCCATAGCTATCCAGGATCGCAAGGACAGACTGCTGCGGCGGACTGAAACGGGACGCTTCATTTCGGCGAATACGACGCGCGAGCCGCAACACAGTCAATCGCAAACGCGTCACCTCGCGCGTGCAGAATTCATCGACTGGCGACCCCTTCCTCGCAACTGAGCCGCCTGTTTTCAAGGATCTTCCTTCACCGTTCGACAGCCATCCCCTCCCGGGCCGCTAATGCGGCCTTTTGCAAAAGGTTACTCCGCTTACAACAGGAAACAATACAAAGGTAGCAATGATTACAATTTATTCTAAGCCTAGCCGGCGGGGCTCGGCGCCTTCTTCTGAACGCCGTTGCGCGTGGCGCGGAGGCCAGCCGCTGAAGAATCCCATGTCTCGCCGGTGACGCCCTGGGTTTTGAGCTTGTGCTTCTCGACCTTGCCTGAATGCCCGCGCGGCATGTCGTCCAGCAGACGGACATAGCGTGGCACCATATAATGGGGCACCTGACTGGCGCACCATTCGAAGAATTCGATCAGTGCAAACGCATCCGCACCGTTGCTCGCCACAACAACCGCCAGAATCTCATTGTCGGCCAATTCGCCTTGCACTGGCACGATAGCGCAATCCGTCACCGCATCGTGCATCAGCAAAATCTGCTCCAGTTCGGTCGAAGAGACATTTTCGCCCTTCACCCGCA
>JBDUBN010000285.1:0-3990 GCA_040004085.1 Novosphingobium sp. | reverse complement strand
CAGGAACGCGCCAACCTGATCCCCAACCTCGCCGCCGTAGCCAAGGGCGCTGCCGAACAGGAAAAGGGCATCCTCGTCGGGGTGCAAGAGGCACGGGCCAAGGCCACCAGCATCCAGATCAGTGCCGATGACCTGACCGATCCGGCCAAGGTCAAGGCGTTTCAGGACGCGCAAAACCAGTTGTCCGCCTCGCTCAGCGGATTTGGCCGTCTGCTCGCCAATACCGAGGCTTATCCCGAGTTGAAAAGCATCACCAACTACCAGATGCTGCAAAGCCAGCTTGAGGGTCAGGAAAACCGCATCCGCGTAGCAATCCGCGATTACAACGGCGCCGTGCAGAGCTATAACACCACGATCCGCACCTTCCCCGACGCGATCGGTGCCAAGGTGTTCTACGGGGCCAAGCCGATGGCCAGCTATCAGGCTGTCACCCCCGGCGCGGAAGTTGCTCCCAGCCTTGAAGGCAAGCTCTGACGGGCGAGGACCGGGCCTTGCAGGGTAGTATCGGACGGCTGAGGGTCGTTCAGAATCATGTGCTGGCGTTGCTGGCACTTGCGGGAATCCTGCTGTTTGCGGTAATTTCCCACGCCCAGACCTTCCCCGCACTGACCGGCCGGGTGGTCGATGGTGCCAACATCATCCCAGTAGATGAAGTGGCGCGGCTGGATCAAAAGCTGGCGGCGCTGGAGCAGCAATCACATCGTCAACTGGTGGTGGTGACGGTGCCCGATCTGCAGGGGTATGAAATCTCCGATTACGGCTACCGGCTTGGTCGCGCATGGGGAATAGGCGAGAAGACCACCAACAACGGGGCAATCCTGCTGATAGCGCCTAAAGAACACAAGGTGCGCGTTGAGGTCGGTTATGGACTTGAGGGCATAATCACCGACGGATTGTCCGCGTTGATCATCCAGCGGGAGATTGTCCCACGCTTCAAGGCGGGCGACATGCCGGGCGGGATCGAGGCGGGGACCGATGCACTGATCAAGCAACTGGCGTTGCCTGAGGACGAGGCGCGCAAGATCGCGGCTCAGGCCAAGCCTGCCCCAGCCAAGAGCAACGAGATATTCCCGGCGCTGATGTGGCTGGGATTCATTTTCCTGTTCATCCTGCTGCCAATCCTTCGCCGCGCGAGGGGCGGAGCGCGCTATCAATCGAGCGGGTTAGGCCCGATCATGTTGTGGAGCGTGCTGGACGGCATGAGCCGAGGCGGTGGCGGTGGCGGCGGGAATTGGGGCGGCGGTGGTGGTGGATTTTCCGGCGGCGGCGGCAGCTTCGGCGGCGGCGGCGCTTCGGGTAGCTGGTAGGGGCATGGCAGATGTCTAAACTCATGACCATGACCGACGCTGACCGCCTGCGGGTGAGCGATGCCGTGGGCGCGGCGGAAGGCAGCACCGCGGGTGAGATCGTCACGATCCTGGCTGAACGGTCGGACGACTATGCCGACGTGGCGCTGATCTGGAGCGCGGCGGTGGCCATGCTGGCGTTGACCGCGCTAGCGATTGCGCCCGATTTCTACCTCGGCCTGTGGGACCGGGTGAGCGGCAACTGGGGCACCACCTGGTCCCCGCGCGGAGTTTTTGGCATGGCGGCGGTGGTCGCCATGCTCAAGTTCACCGGCATGTGGCTGATCATGCTGTACCGCCCGCTGCGGGTGTGGCTGGTGCCGCGTGCTATCCGCCATGCCCGCGTCCGCGCCCGCGCGGTCACTTGCTTCAAGGTCGGCGCGGAACGGCGCACACAAGGGCGCACGGGTATCCTCATTTACCTGTCGCTTGCCGAACACCGGGCGGAAATTGTCGCCGACGTTGCTATCGCTGCCAAGGTCTCCCCCGAAGTCTGGGGCGAAGCTCTCGCGGCGCTACTTTCCGGATTGAAGGCAGGGCAGATGGCGGACGGACTGGTCGCCGCGGTTGAGCGGGTAGGTGTGGTGCTGGCGGAACATTTCCCTCGCGCGGGCGATGACATCAACGAACTGCCCGACCGGCTTATCGAGGTTTAGAGTGGAAGAAATCGTCTGGCAAGGCCGCTTCATCACCGCGAAGGTCGATGGAAAATGGGAATACGTCAGCCGCTCACGTGGAATTCGGGCGGCCGTGATACTGGCGGTTGATGCCGAAGATCACGTCATTCTGGTCGAGCAATATCGCGTGCCGCTCGGCTGCAATTGTATCGAACTGCCTGCCGGGCTGATCGGCGATCACGACGATGTCGTTGGCGAGGAAGACGTTGCCGCCGCAGCGCGCGAACTGGAAGAAGAAACCGGATATCGCGCCGGTCGCATGGAACTGCTCGGTGAGTTCTGGTCCTCCCCCGGAATGCTCAGCGAAAGCTATTCGCTGATGCGCGCGCATGATCTGGAGCAAGTCGGCCCGGGCGGCGGCACGGATGGCGAGAATATTACCGTCCACCGCGTGCCGCGCACCTCAATAGCCGAGTTCATTGCTGAACGCCGCGCGATGGGCGATGCGATTGATGGCAAGCTGTTGTTGCTGCTGGGCCCGCAACTGTTCTAGAAGGCCCGGATGGGAGAGCTTCCGGAAAAGCAAGTGCGGCAATATCGCGTGACATCGTTCGATGTCGCGGCGCTGGCAGGTGTCAGCCAGTCAACGGTGTCGCGTGCGCTGGCGGGCGATACCGTGGTCAGCGAGGCCACCCGCGCCCGCGTGGCCGAGGCGGCACGTCAGCTTAAGTATCATGTCGACGAAAACGCCGCGCGGCTCCGTACCGGCAAGACTGGCACGCTGGCCGTAGTGGTGATCTGCCGCGACGGCGGTGACCGCAAGCATGTGAATCCGTTCTACCACGCGCTGCTGGGCAGCATTTGCGCCGCCGCGTCGGCGCGCGGGTATGAAACGCTGGTGTCGTTTCAGGACAGCAGCGAAAGCCTGTGGGGCCTGTACGAAGAACAGCGCAAGGCCGACGGCATGATCGTGATCGGTACCACCGCCAACCAGCCCGCTTGGGACTATTTCCGCGATCTGACCGGGTCGGGCGCACACATCGTCTGCTGGGGGTCGCCCTATGACGAACTCAACTGGATCCGCAGCGACAACCACGAAGGCGGCAAGCTGGCGACCCGCCACCTGCTTGATCGCGGCTATCGCAAGATCGTCTGCATTGCCGCCGAAAACTCGCCGCAGCGCCAGTTCAAGGAGCGGTACGACGGATATGCCGAACAGATGCGCGAGGCTGGCCTGACGCCGCACATGACTCAAATCGACGAGAGACTGCAGCGCGAAGATCAGGGGCGCGCCGCTGTGCGGTCGCTGATCGCCTCGGAGCAGCCGTTCGATGCGGTGTTTTCCGTCTGCGACCAGATCGCGCTGGGCGTGCTGGAGGAACTGCGCGACCACGGCCAAGCTATCCCCGGCCAAGTCGGTCTGGTCGGCTTTGACGGCATCCACGCCGGTGCCCACGCCTCACCGCCGTTGACCACAATCGAGCCCGATTTTCAGGCCGCCGGGGAAATGCTGGTCGATAAGCTGATGCTGCACATCGCGGGCAAGACCACCGAACTCCGCCGGGTGCCGGTGCGGTTGCTCGAACGGGCGAGTACGCGCGCCCTCGCCTGACTGAACCCGCGTCCCGAGTGCGTAACGAGAGGTGATAGCGCGCGCCCTTCAGCCACATCAACTCACCCCATTCCCCTTGCTTTTCCGGCGATTCGAAACTAAGCGCGCAACGTCCCCAAGGCATACCCGCCCCACAGACCTCTGCCATGGCATTCGGCCCGGCGGAGTTTTCGGCCCTTTAGCCCCGCGTTTGCATGGTGCAGACACGGTGAAAAGACCGGCGGAACCAACCGCCTGGCCGGCAAAATTTATACTGGGAATGTACATACATGGCCTCTTTGGCAAATCCGACCCGCGACGATTTCGCGGCAATGCTCGACGAATCGCTTGGCGGAGCCGCTAGCGGTGGCTTTGAAGGCCGCGTCGTCAAGGGCACCATCACCGCAATTGAAAACGACAAGGCCGTCATCGACGT
>JBDUBN010000284.1:0-4015 GCA_040004085.1 Novosphingobium sp. | reverse complement strand
TGCGTCAGGAAGCCAACACGCGCGACCTGATCCTCGACGTGCCCGGCATGATCGCGATGGCGTCCGAAGCCGCCACCCTGATGCCCGGCGACATCATCGCCACCGGCACGCCCGAAGGCGTCGGCCCGGTGGCGGCGGGGGACACCGTTCGGATCCAGGTGGATCACGTCGGCGAGATGACGCTGAAGGTCGTCGGTCCGTGACCGCTGGCGACTTGTCGGCAGCTTTCGCCGCAGCAGGTGATCTCGATGCGGTGAACGCGCTATTGCCGCAGGCGGGCATGGGACCGGGCTGGGCCAAGCCTACCCCCTCGGTCTATCCCCTGCCCCGCCGCGTGTTCGTGCCTGCGCGCTGGCGCGGGGCCGAGGCGCGCGCCGCGCTCGACAGTGCCAGCCGCTATGTAGACACCCACCTGTCGGAACGGCGCAACCTGATCATGGTCAACCCGCACGAGGGCAATGACTATGCCACCGCGCGCACGCTGGTGGCGGCCTACCAGCTGGTCCTCGCCGGTGAGACCGCGCGCAGCCACCGTCATTCGCCCAATGCGCTGCGGCTGGTGGTTTCTGCCGCGCCGGGGGCCTGCACGATCGTCGATGGTGTGCGTATTCCAATGGCGGCGGGCGACGTCCTGCTGACCCCCAACTGGGCGTGGCACGGCCATGACAATGGCGCAGAGACGAACGCTTTCTGGATCGATTTCCTCGACGTTCCGCTGATCCACCTGATCGAGCCGATGTTTTTCGAACAGCACCCCGAATGGATCGAACCGGCGGGCGAAGAACAGCCGCAATCCCCCTACCGTTTCGCTTTCGAGACGACCGGCCCGGCCGTGCTCGCCGCGCCCGAAACCCGGCCCGGCGAACGTATGCTCGATCTTGGTCCACCGCACATGACCACCATCGGGCTTGCCCTGCGACACCTGAGCGCCGGTGCAACCCTGCCCGATCCGCGCACCACGATGAACGCGCTTCATGCCGTGATCGCGGGCACGGGCACGATGACCGCCGATGGCCAGACGTTCGACTTCGTCCCCGGCGATGTCCTCGTCGTGCCAGCGTGGACGGCCGCCGAATGGACCGCCGAAACCGAAACCACCGTACTGCGGGTCAGCGATGAGCCGATGCTGCGCGCACTCGGCCTGCTGCGCAGCGAAGCGTCGGCCTGAGCCCGAAAGACCCCGAACGAATGACGACACCCCTTGATACTCCCGTCCTGATCATTGGCGGCGGCCCGGTCGGGCTGGCGCTTGCCGGTGAGCTGGGGCGGCGCGGGATCGCCAGCACGCTCGTCGAAAAGCTTGACGGCGGCGACATCCTGCAACCCAAGATGGACCTCCTCCACGCCCGCACGATGGAGTTGATCCGCCGCTGGGGCCTGAAGGACAAGGTGCATCAGGCCGGGTTCAACCGCGATCATCCGCAGGATTATGCCTGGGTCACCGCGCTGTCCGGCGGGTGCGAACTGGGGCGCGAACCCTTCGCCAGCAACGCTGACTCGACGCCCGAACCGCAAAGTCCCGAGCACAAGGAACGCTGCCCGCAGAACTTCTTCGATCCGGTCTTACGCGAATTCGCCCTCGCCAGCGGCAAGGCGACCCTGTGCTACAGCACCGAACTGGTCGATTTCGCCGAGACTGATGCAGGCGTTCTCGCCACCTTGCGCGATCTGGTCACCGGCCAGACCCGGCAGGTCCACGCCGGTTATCTGATCGGCTGCGACGGTGGAGGCAGCCCGGTGCGCACGCAGCTGGGCATCACGCTCAGCGGCAATGCGCTCCTTACCAACACCACCAACATCATCTTCCGTTCAGGCGAACTCAGCCAGCTGATCGACATCGCCCCGCGCGCCTACCGCTATATCCTGATCGGCCCCGAAGGCACCTGGGCCACGATCGTGTGCATCGATGGGCGCGATACGTGGCGGTTCTCGTTCGTCGGATCGGCCGACAAGCCCGCGCTCAGCGAGGCCGAGGCCGCCGAGGGTATCCGCCGAGCGGTTGGCCGCGATTTCGCCTTCGAGATCATCTCCTCGATGCAGTGGAGCCGCCGTGAACTGACCGCTGACCGCTATGGCCGAGGCCGTGTGTGGCTGTGCGGCGATGCCGCGCACCAGCTTTCGCCCACCGGCGGCTTCGGGATGACCACGGGCCTGCAGGAATGCGCCGACCTCGCGTGGAAGCTGGCAGCCGTGAT
Organism: Novosphingobium sp.; assembly: GCA_040004085.1. Taxonomy (GTDB): domain Bacteria; phylum Pseudomonadota; class Alphaproteobacteria; order Sphingomonadales; family Sphingomonadaceae; genus Novosphingobium. The sequence goes on along the minus strand of JBDUBN010000284.1, from coordinate 1,820 downwards.
CCAGGGCTGGGGCGGTCCGCACTTGCTCCCCTCATACGAGGCCGAGCGGCAGCCGGTGGCCAAGCGCAACGTCACCGAGGCGGCGGTCAACCTGGGCCGAATGCTCTCCACCCGCAAGCAATTGCCCGGACCCGAAGTATTCGCGCCCGGCCCGGCCGGCGATGCCGCGCGTAAGGCCTATGGCGACATGTATACCGAGACAATGAAGCCCGAATGGTTCACGCTCGGCGTCACTATGGGCTACCGCTATGACGATTCCCCGGTCATCGTGCCGGACGGCACCCCGGCCCCGGCGCTGGAGGTGACGACCTATACCCAAACCGCCCGCCCCGGCGCCCGCGCGCCGCACGTGTGGCTGGGCGCGGACAAGTCGACCATCGACCTGTTCGATCTAGACTTCGTGCTGCTGCGGATCGGCCGGGAAGGCGAGGATGCCCTTGCCGACGGTTCGATGATCGAACAGGCGGCCAGTGCGGCGGGTGTGCCGCTGCGCACGATCGACCTTTTGCACAATGAAGTGGCCAACGCCTATGAACGGCGTCTGGTCCTCGTCCGTCCCGACGGCCACGTCTGCTGGCGCTCCGACAATGCGCCGGATGCAGTGGAGGCCGTGCGGATCATCGACATCGTGCGCGGAGCGATGCCGGGATGAGCCGACCGCGCATCCTCCTGACGCGCCGCTGGCCCGAAGCCGTCGAACAACGACTCGCCCGCGACTATGATATGGTGGTTGATCCTGCGGACAGGCCGCTCGATGCGGACCGGCTGCGCGCCGGGATGTACGAATTTGATGCGCTCTGCCCAACCGTATCGGACAGGATTGATGCAGCGATACTGTCGGTCCCCGGCGCACGCGTGCGGATGGTCGGCAACTTCGGCGTCGGCACCGACAATATCGATCTGGCCGCCGCCAGGGCCGCCGGAATCGCGGTATCGAATACGCCGGGCGTGCTGACCGAGGCCACCGCCGACATCGCCATGCTCCTTATGCTCACCGCCGCCCGGCGCGGCGGCGAGGGTGAGCGCGAACTGCGCAGCGGCGCGTGGAGCGGATGGCGGCCGACGCACCTGCTGGGCATGGAACTACGCGGCAAGCGCCTTGGCCTCGTCGGTTTCGGACGCATCGCCAAAGCCGTAGCCCGGCGTGCCCGTCACGGCTTTGGCATGGACATCCATTATTTCAATCGCAGCGCCGCAGATCCGGCGATAGCGGCTGAACTCGGTGCCACGCGGCATCTGGACCTCGATGCCTTGCTCGGCTCATGCGAGGTGGTCTCGCTTCACGTGCCGGGCGGTGCCGAGACAAGCCAACTGATCGATGCGCGGCGGCTGGCCCTGATGCGTCCCGGCGCAATCCTGATCAATACCGCGCGCGGTACCGTAGTCGATGAGGCCGCGCTGGCTCAAGCGCTCGCCACGGGGCCGCTTGGTGCCGCAGGGCTGGATGTCTATGCGCACGAACCAGCGGTCCACCCTGCCCTGCTCGCGCGGGAGAATGCCGTGCTGCTGCCCCATCTTGGTAGCGCAACGATCGAGACCCGCGCCGCTATGGGGCACAAGGTAGCCGACAATCTCGATGCGTTCTTTGCCGGGAGGTCCCTGCCCGACCCGGTCGTTGCGGCTCCCGCTTCCAGCGCATGAACGATATCACGCTTGGCGCAGCCTCTAGTTCTGGTCAGCCACGCGCCAATGACCCTATTCAGCTGGCAAGAACTTCCCGGAAGGACCCAAAATGTACGAATATTGCACGACGCTGAAGGTTGAGCGGCGCGAGCACGGCATCCTCGTGCTCACGCTCGACAACCCGCCGAGCAACGCCT
>JBDUBN010000283.1:0-4033 GCA_040004085.1 Novosphingobium sp. | reverse complement strand
CCTTGGCTATTTGGTTGGGACCGCGATATTCGCAACCCTCCTCGTCATCTTCGTTGTCTGGCAGATCAGGACTGAACGCTTCCACCCGGTTCTATATTGGGCAACCATCATTGCCTCCACCACGGCCGGAACGACCATGGCGGACTTTGCCGATCGCTCGCTCGGTATCGGCTATCCCGGCGGCGCGACCTTACTCCTCGTCTGCGTGTTGGCGTCGCTGGCTGCCTGGCAATTTACCTTGGGATCGGTATCGGTGGATACGGTGCGGACGCCGAAAACGGAGACTTTCTACTGGGTCACCATCACCTTTTCCCAGACGCTGGGGACTGCTTTGGGCGACTGGATCGCCGACGCCGGGCTCGGTTATGAGGGCGGAGCGGCGGTGTTTGCTGCCGGCCTGCTATTGCTTGTTGCCGCTTATTTCTGGACAAGCGTATCTCGGGTGTTTCTCTTCTGGTCAGCGTTCATTCTTACCAGGCCGCTTGGCGCGACAGTGGGCGATTTGCTCGATAAGCCCGTCGACCACGGCGGCCTCGCGTTCAGTCGGCCGCTCGCAACGGCTGTCCTCGCGATTGTTATTGTCGGGTGTATATGGCTGCTACCACAACGAGCAGGCCGTCACCCCAGCGAGGAATGAAAAGACAAAGAGGCGAACCCTTTCGTGACCCACTGCTTGGCGGAACCAGGAATCACGGGTCAAGAATCCAGGCGCCGGGCCTGATCGGGGGCCGTGTCGACATCACGTTTGGTTATCGAGAGATAGATCACCAACGCCGCGATAAGGGGTTTCCGTACCGTTTTCGCCCAAAGTAACGGTATAGAAAACGGCGGGAAAGTGCCGTTTATGCTTTTCGTCATGCCTGTAAGTTTTTGATATAAGGTGGGTTTGTAAATCAGGCAGCTTTTCGCCTCTTTGGCGAGCTCAACCAGGCATATTCATCGAGTTCAAACCGCATTTTGCCATTCATGTTGATATGCCGGAATGCAACGGGTGCAATGTGGGCGAGATGGCCCTCCGGGATTGATCCAGGGGGCAGGCACTCGATCACTGACTGCATGGCCTCGGTGTTCCACGCCATGACGATATTGGTCAGCAGACTAAGCGCGCCCGACACGGCGGTGATTTCGCGCAGTGTCCGCCCCTGTTTGGCCTGGATGTTCCCCGACATCAGCGCACGTTGCAGCTGATGGACGGACTCGCCTTGGGACAACAGCTTGTGGACCTCGCGCCGGAATTCTGGCTTGGTGAGATAGTCCAGCAGAAACAGGCTCCGCATCACTTTGCCGATCAAGGTGCCGCATTCGAACACGGGCGTGCCAGAAGCCGCGCTCCCATGGCGCTCGATGATAGTCGCAACCGCCCCATATCCCGCCTTCAATGAGGCCACCAGTTTGAGCATGCCGTCCCATCCTTCGCGCGACACTCGCCCGATGTTCACGCGTTCAACAACTGGCTCAAGATGTTCGGGGACAGCCACACCCTTTGGCAAATAGAGTTTCCGGTTGGAAAGATCAGCCAGTCGCGGTGAGAGATCAAAGCCGAGCAGCTTTGCAGCGCCCATGGCAAAATGGGTAAAGCCGTGGGTATCAACCGCGAGGCGCTGGAGATCGATGATCTTCTGCTCGACAGCACCTTCAAGGGCCGCACCCGCCTGCCGGGTATTGAGCAATATCGGGCGATCATAGATGATTGACCATTGATCGGAGACATGGGTGTAGGTGCCAACAGCATGGGTGCCCCGCCTCGGCTCGATACGAGCATTCCACAGGTGCCTTGTGGCATCAAGGCTCATCATGTCCGACGATGCCGCGATTCCGTCGCCCCAAAGCCTGGCCAGCGGCTGCGCTGCCATGGCCCTTGCAACGACATCGTTCGCTGCGCGCAAATGGCCGCTCTCCTCGATCATGCGCATTGCCAGTTCGATGCGGTCCTCGCTGATATTCTCAAGCATCCGCGCCATTTCAGAAGCCGTCTTTTCGGTACCAAGCGCCAGCAGGCCCGCATAAAGCGTTTCAAGCTCGTCGCTACTGGCCGCATGGCGACCGAGCAGCACTGATGAGAAGCGCGTCCGCTCGTCGATAGCAATCATGAGATCAGGAAGCTGGACGCTGCCGATCCCCCCGAACAGGCGCTTGCGGCTGATATCGACTGCCGGGTCTTTTGGCAGCGCTTTGAGCTTGGGAATCCTGAAACGTTCGCCGTCGATACCTATATCCCCGCTCGCGACGGCCTCGCTCAGCAAGGCGATCCTTGCGGCAAGCGGCGCTTCAAAGCGCTTCACATAGGCATCGAGCGACTTTGGCCAGCCCTGCGCGCGCGAAGTCTGGGTTCTAACTTTGTGCCACGCGGCAGCGGGCATCAATTGATCAGCGATGCTGCGATGACGAACACTGTGACGAGCGCTGGCTTCGCCATTGCGCAAGCAGCGCTTGAACAGCATGGCAGTCGCCACCTCATAGGCGGCGAGCCTGTCAGACTCAGTGTGCGCCGCAGAAACGAGGCGGGCAGCAGCGGGCGCAAACGGATTGCCGTCGTCCGGTTCCATGCCACTGCGGCCCTGGTCATAAACTTTCCGCAGCGTCGTCAAAGCCTGGTCCAGCGGGTGACCGGCGACAATGGCAAGGTCGATAACCCCAACCTGCCTGAGCATGGCGCGCAACCGCGTCGGCGCATTTGCCAGCTCAGTGCGGATCGCGTGTAGTTTGCTCTGCGACGCGGGCATGTCCCGTAAAGGCGATATTGCCGACATCACAACAGCCCTGAAGGCCTCGGCCGTCAGACTGGCATCGTCGAGCGCGCCTGCGATAACGCCGATACTGAGCCGGTACCGTTCAATCTCGCGCAAGTCCCGGGCATCGACCGCACGCTGGGCATCCGCCCAAAGCTGACCAATCCGGCGACTGGTCTGTTCCAGAATCGTGTCTGTGAGTTCCAGCAATTGCAGCCGCAGCCAGCAACCAATCTCAACCGTGCGCCGCGGCTCTTTGAGCTTGCCCAGCGTCGATGCTTTGCGCCGCGCAATCCGCCGTGCATGCATCCGCATCCGCTCGACCGGGAGATCGTCAATTTCGATCAAGTCGGCACCAAGGCGCTTGAGGGCATCAATCCGGTGCTGGCCTTCGTCGATGTCGCGCTTGCCAAACCCACCGGGCGGGCCGCGCAACCAATCAAGCAGCGGCTCTCCGGAATTGGGACCCACAGCGGCAAGTTTGGATGCCCATGATGTAGGCTTTACCGGATCGACGGCTGTGGTGATCGATGTCTTCAATTGGTTCAGCGCAAAAGTCTGCGCCGCCGCAGCAAGTTTTTCGAGCGGCCGCTGCCCGGGCAACATATAACCATGGTCATAGAACCATAGCCTGGCGTCGCGGACCAGCTCATCGCGGCTAATCACCGAACCGCATTGTTTCCGCAGAAATCCAGTAACATGGCGTATTGCCTGATCGCCGCAGGGTTCAAGCCCGGCTGCCAGCGCAGCTGTCTTCTGGTGATCAAACAAGGTCGGTCGCCGTTTGTAGATCGCGCGCAGTGTTGCAATCTGCGGAGCGATAAGGCCCGCATGGCGCGCAGCGCAGGTAAGGACTGGTGCCGGTATCCGATCAACCGCCAGAAGCGAGCGGCCGGTCATTTTCAGAAAGCCAATGTGGATGATCAAGCCCATGCGCGACAATGGCGATCGCCGACGGGCAACAAAGGCCCAGGCCACCTCGTCTGGCGTAAAGAAGAAGTCAATTTCCGCAGCCGTCAACGACAACGGCACGGTTTCCAAGCCAAGATATTGTTGCCGCCAGCTCTCCATTGCACTCTCCCGCTGAGTCGCTCAAAACATAGGCGAATGGGCGATCAGGAGTCTCAAAAGCTGCCGACTATATTACCCTGTTGTAATTGCATGATATTTACATCCAGAAATTCTCGAAAATGGCGGATTACAGCCATTTTCTATACCGTTACTTTGGGCGAAAACGGTACGGAAACCCCTGATTGCCGGCGGCAAATCCGCCGGATGCGCAACTCCTGGGGTGCCGAATGAGC
>JBDUBN010000282.1:0-4033 GCA_040004085.1 Novosphingobium sp. | reverse complement strand
CCCCGGCGTTGATGCCGAACTGGACATAGCCCGGATAGGTGGCGCGCAACGGCGCGACCGCTTCGAACGGCACGAACTCACCCTTGCGCTCGCCGACATAGCTTGCCGAAGCACCGAACGTCGCCTTGGCATTGCTTCTGATCGGTGTTGTGTAATTCAGGCCGAACCGCGCCGAATGCTTGCTTGAATAAGGCAGACGATCGCCCTTGGCCGCAAAAAAGCTCGCATCGACAAATTCTTCACGCAGAGTGGCATCGACATACGAATACCAGGCCGAAAGCGTCAGACCCGCGATCGGACGAGCCTCCAGCGAGATTTCCAAGCCGCGGCTGCGCGCCTTGCCCGCGTTGCCATTGTAGGTGAAGACATCCAGCACCTGGACGATCTGGATATCTTTCCAGTCGATGCTGTACAGTGACAGGTCATAAGAAACAGCCCCGTCCAGGAAGTTGCCCTTGGCACCCAGTTCGTAGTTCACGGTTTTGTCCGGCTTGAACTGGCACGGCACATTCGAAGGCAGAGCCAGCGGTCCACACACCGCATTGGTTCCGCCCGGCCGATAGCCGGTGGCCAAGCGACCGTAAATCATGTGATCGGGCGACGGCTTGAAGCGCGGAGTAACCTGATAGGTGAAGGCACTGCCGCTCGCCGTGGGGTTGTTCGTCGCCTCGAAGGGATCGGCTGGGAACGGCAGTCCCTGGAACCATTCGTGATGGAACATTTCCTGGTCGTTGTGGCTGTATCGTCCACCGAATTGGACGTCGAACTTGTCCGATAATTTGAATACGAGGTTCGCGAAGCCGGCATACTCCTTGTACTTGATCGTGTCGCGCCACACGATCACGGTGCCCAGCGACGTGCCGGTCGCGGGGTTGATCGCATAGTTGTCGAGATCGTAATTGGCGTCCTCGTGCGTATAGACCCCCCCCACAGTCCAATCGATAGTGCTGCCCAACGAGCCGCTGAAACGGGTTTCATGCGACCACTTCTTCACGTTGTAAGCCTGTCGGAAGATGTCGCCGATCGGGTCGATGCCGGGGAATACGGTGGGGAACAGGAATCCTACCAACGGTGAGGCGGTGAAGTCGAGGTTGTCGAAGTTCGTCGCCCGCGAATAGGCCGTTACCGAGGTCAGGTCGACGCCGCCTATATCTGCCTTGATCTGCGCGCTGTACATCTGCATGTCGGTCCGGCTGTGGCCCGAGCCGATCTGGTCGGTCTGCTGATAGAACGACCCAGTGGTGGAATCGACGTTCGACGAACCATGGATATCACGCACCTGGTACAGCGCGCTGAGCTTCAAAGAGAATGTGGCCGAGGGCTTCCACAGTGCCGAAATCCTCCCACCAGTCACGCGCGACGAATTGACGTCCTTCTCGCCGGTGCGAACGTTATCGATATAGCCAGGTTCCTCGCGGGTGAAGCCGCTGACGCGGACCGCAAGGGTATCCCCCGCTGGAACATTCAACGAGCCGCGCAGGCTGTAGCCAAGGTCACCGCTTTCATGGATCGCCGAGACGCCTGCGCCGATCGAACCGCCGAATTTTCCAACGTCCGGATCAACGGTGACGTACTTGACCAGACCGCCCATGCTCGCAGCGCCATAGAGCGTACCCTGCGGCCCGCGCAGCACCTCCACTCGGGCAAGGTCGGAGGGATCGAGATCGGGTGCCGCGCCGAACAAACCGCCCTGGCCGGTTGATGAACCGTAGGGCACGTCATCGACGGTGAAGCCTACCACGGGGTTGCCGCTGACGGGACCGGTCGAAATCCCCCGGATCGACAACTGGGCGCGGTTGTTCTGGAACTGCAGGTTGACGCCCGGCACACTGGCAAAGAATTCCTGCGCCTTGGTCTGGTTCTGCGAAATGAGTTCGTCTCCGCTGACCGCCGTGACCGGAACGGGCACATCCCTGAGCCGCTCTTCGCGCTTTTGGGCCGTGACGATGATTTCGTTGCTATTGGCTGCTTCACCCTCGATCGGCTGGCTCTGCGCCCAGACCGGCGCAGAGCTCAATGCCAATAATACTGCGCCGGAAAACGGTACACAGGAAAGTCTGAGTGCGCGCTGGGTAGGTTTGATCATAGTAAATTCCCCTTCATGACTATCGGATGGCTATGGGTACTATCGTGATCGCTTCGACCCGAGGTGCTGCTCGCGGTTCGCGGCGGGGCTGGACGGGGTCGGCGCGATTTGCGGCGGCGCCACCAAAGCAGCACGCCTGCCCCCGAAATGACAACAACGACAAGGCCGAATGCGGCGACCGCAATTTGCCAGGGTCGTCCGCCAATCGCGGTTGCATGGAGGGCAATCAGCCAATTGGTCACGGTGTTGCCCGCGCGCTGGCCAGTGGGCAATTGCAGCCCCAGCATCCGGCCATTGCGCGCGTCGATAACCATTGTCGCCGCAGTTGCGGGCGAATCCGTCTCGGTTGGGTTCCCTTGTGCGTCGAGCAGATCGCGCGAAGTGTGCATCAGGAAGAAATAGACCCCGAGGTCACGCCGGTATTCGATCGCTGCGGGCTTGCCGAGAACAAACCTCTGGGCTGCGGCCTGCTGCGCGAAATAGCGCTGGCCAAGTTCGGCTGCCTCGAACCAATCGACCGGCGGATCAATCATTGGCTGCGCCAGTGGGGGAACAGGCGGACGTTCCTGATAGTGTTCGTAGCCGGCAAACTTGCCAACGAAGTCCGCAAAAGGGCCGCCCTGGTTGAGGACATAGCCGGTCACAGCAAAAATCAGCAGCAGCGGCCACAACCACAGCCCCGAAGCGCGATGCAGGTCGAGTATTTGCCGGTTGGTGTTCGCCCCTCGGATGACCTTCCACGATGTCGACCACCGCTTCAGGAAGTGGCGCGGCTTGTTTCCGCTCCGGTTCGATTTCACCTTGGGCGGCAACGTCAGATAGGCGCCGGTGAGGCTTTCGAATGCCCAGGCCAATCCCAAAAGGCCGATGAGAACGATGCCCAACCCGAGCGGAAAAATCAGCGCGTAGTGGAGGTAGTAGACGAACGAGGGTATCCCCTCCGGCCGCAGCGTCGCCGCGCCGATGATCCGCTGTCCCAGTCTTTCCCCGGTGTAGGGATCGGCGAACACTTCGTCATAGTCGATCGCGCGAGGCTCGCCGGTTCTGTTGTCGATCGCCGGCAACACGCGAGAAAACAGCGATTCTTCGGGCCGCTGCGGGAACTGCAGCGAGAAAACGTGCGAGCGCGGATCTTCGCGCTCGAGCTTTTCGCGAATCATCAGGGCGTCACGGATCGTCCACCCCTCCGGCCGCGGCGTCACCAAACGCATGTGTGCATTGAAGGTCCGTTCTAGCTCGTCGTAGAAGGCGATGACGCTGCCGGTGCCGGCAATGACGACCAAAAAGAACGCAAGGCTGAGGCCAAGGTAGCGATGCACCTTGACAATCACGTTCTGTACTGGTGTCGGACTGCTCAATCGCTATCTCCGCTGCGCTGATCGGCGCACTGCGACGCTAGCGGACGATCGGCCCGGATTTTTCCCTCCTAAATACGGAGAGTCGACAAATCCCGACCAACCACGCCGCGCTTGGCGCCGCTCCCTGTGTGACTTTTTTCTTACAGGCTTAGAATGACACGACCGGTCCGTGGAAGAATTACCCGGCAGGTCCGATACGCTGCAATTTCGGCCAACGGAATTGTCCGGAGCGGCCAGAGACTGTGTCGTGTTCACCAAGGTGAGGCAGCGAACGGATCGAGATGCGGTTCCTGCGCACCGATTTCGTCACCGCAGACTAATCGCCCTTTGCGGCCAGCTCCGCATCATATTCGGAAATCGCCTCGTGCGCGATGCGGGTCGAATCCATGCCCGTCGGCACCCCGCAATAGACCGCAACCTGCAGCAACGCCTCGCAGATTTCCTCGCGCGTAAGACCATTGCGCAGTGCCGCCTTGATGTGCAGCCGCAGTTCGTGCTGGCGATTCAATGCGCTTAACATGGCCAGGTTCAGCAGGCTGCGGTCGCGCCGCGAAAGTCCCGGACGCGACCAGATCTCGCCCCAGCACCA
>JBDUBN010000281.1:0-4040 GCA_040004085.1 Novosphingobium sp. | reverse complement strand
TTACCCGGATCAACTTCGGTGCAGCCGAGGCCAGCGCCTTGTCGCCGCCGGAAACGCTCAGCTGCCCAGAAGCGTCATTCCAGCGTAGCACCGTGGTGATGCCCTTGCCGCTTTCGTAATCGTAACTTTTGCCGTCGTCGTCATAGAGCGCAAATTCGCCGTCCTTGCCGGGATAGACGCGAATTTCCTCAATGGGCTGCGCGCTCGCGGTCGATTGCACTGCCTTGCCCAGCGGAACGATCGAACCAGCCCGCACAAACACCGGCATCTGTCCGATTGGCGAGGCGACCTTGATCCAGCGCCCCCCCGCCACCTTCTCGTTGTTCCAGAAGTTGTACCAGTCGGCTCCGGCGGGAAGGTAGACTTCCTTCTCGGTCTGGCCCTGCTCGGTTACCGGCGCCACGAGGAAGGCCGGGCCGAACATGTATTGCGTACCGATATTGGCGACCTTGGGATCGCCGGGAAAGTCCATCCACAGCGGCCGCATGAAGGGGGCGCCAGTGTCGTAGGTACGTTTGGCCTGCGAGTAGATATAGGGGATCAGGCGGTAACGAAGCCTGTCATAATCGGCCATCACCGCCTCGGCCGCCTTGCCTGCGCCCCAGATTTCCGGATGCGGCCGAAGCCCGTGCAGCCGCAGGGTCGGAAGAAAAGTTCCGTATTCGAACCAACGGGTCAGCAATTCGGGGTAATCGTGGAACTGCGCCACCATATCGCGTGCGTCCGAAGGATCGAGCAGCGGCGGCTTTGTAGCCTCGGTGGTCGATGGCAGCCACTGCCACCCGCCGATGTCGTTACCCCAATACGCGATGCCCGATGCCGTCATATTGAGCCCGGTCGGGATCTGGCGCCGGAGCGCTTCCCAGCTCGGATTGACATCCGAAGACCAGAACAGCGCTCCCGTGCGCTGTGAGCCGAGATAGGCCGCGCGGGCCAGGATCAGCACTCGTTTGTTCGGCTTCCAGGCCCGCATTCCCTGTGCCACGCCTTCGACATGAACCAACGGAAAAAGGTTGTGATAGCGGTCGCCCGAGCCGATCGAATAGAATTTGCCCTCAGGCACAAGATCGGGCTCGGTCTCATCCAGCCACGGGTAGTCGAAGCCGCGCGACAGGATGTTATCGCGCGCATGGTCCCAGAACCACTTGCGAGCGTCGGGATTGGTGGCATCGATGAGACCGCCAGTGCGATCGGACCGGAACGGCAGCCCATCGACCGACTTGCCGTCCTTGTCTTTGAGCAGGAGACCTTTGGCGTCCAGTTCATTGAAATAGCGCCCGCTGGTTTCATAACGCGGCCAGATCGAGATGATCGATTGCAGACCCATATCGTGAAGCTGGCGGTTTAGCCCATCGGGATCGGGGTATTCGGCGGGGTTGAAATCCATCTGGCCCATGCGGGTCCAGTAGAACCAATCGACCACCATGATATCGAGCGGATAGCCCTTTTCGCGATAGGTCTTGGCGACGCGCAAAACCTCCTGCTGGGTCTCGTAACGCGCCTTTGACTGGATCAGGCCGAAAGCGGACTTTGGCGGGATCGGCGTCTTGCCGGTGACCCGCGCATAGCCCGAATAGATTTCTTCCGGGGTCTTACCTATGACCACGAAAAAGCTGACCCGTTCGCCGACCTTGGACTGGATCACCGTTCGCCCGTTGATGCCAGCTGCAAGGCGGGTCTCAGATGGGTTGTCCCAGATGATGGCATAGCCCTTGGACGAGATCAGGACCGGGACACAGACCGTCTCGCCGGTGGGAGCATCGTACCAGTGCTTGCAGTCGATCGTGCGTCCGCGGAGGTCGAGGGGACCCTCACTCTCCTGGTTTTGCCCCATCCCGTACAAATGTTCGTCGGCGGGCGAACCGACGGAAATACCAACCTGAAAGGTTTGTTCGCCGTTCACTTCGTGCGGGGACATTTCCCACCCGAGCATCTTGAATACCGTCTCACCGCTCGCGTTGGCGACCTGCATTTCGACAGGAGCGAGAGACGGGGCGAAATACTTTTCCGAAGTGCTGGGAACGCGCGGCGCTGGCGCGGGTGCGACATTCAGCGTCAGTGCGGAGGAGGTAAAGCGGTTACCACCGCCGACGCCGTCCATGCGGAAGGCGGAATTATCGGCGTTGTCCGGGAGCACGCCCGGGCCCGGGTTCTTCAAGGCCTCCGCCTTATCGGCCGCAATTACGACGTGCACCACATTGGGCCCAAAGGCTTCGACCGATACCCAGGCACCATCGCGGTCGAGCGTTGCCATCGGCTTTGCTTCTGCTGTCCCGGCAAAAGCCGCAAGCAGCAGCGGTATGGCCAAGACATTGCGTGTCGCGTGCATCTTCTTTCCCTCTCACATTAACTACCAGCGCGAATGGCCGCACGGCAATCGGAACCGGTTGGAACCAGCGGCGAGCGCGGTTCCGTGCTTGGTCCCCAAACCTCTATTTATCTGGCTCTAGTGCGCGGTGCCGGTTAGATCGACTTCCACCACGATAAGCGACTTGGACGGCAATTCGAGAACCAGTCCGTCCTTGCCTGCCTTCTGCACATAGGCCCGCGGCGTCACGGCGCTGGGCTGATCGAAGGTGTTGTGCGCATCCAATGTGTTTGCGGTCAGCAACCGGCCTTTGACCGATCCCTTCGCGCCGATCCTGATCCGAATTGCCCGGCGCGGATCGGTGTTGACCACGGCCAGCCAAAGCTTTCCGTCACGTCCCCGCGCCGCCGTCGCGTCGATCATCGGCAAGGTCGTGCCGCCCGCCTGGAAGTTCGGCGTTTGGATCGCCAGCGGATATGGGATTGCACCCATGAACGGCTGATACATGTCGAACACATGGTAGGTCGGGGTGAGCACCATCTTCGGACCATCGGTCAGAATCATAGCCTGCAGGACGTTGACCATCTGGGCGATCGCAGCGAGCCGCACCCGATCCGAATGCCGGTGAAAGATGTTGAGCGTGGTCGCAGCAGTCATCGCGTCGAGCAGCGAATTCTGCTGGTACAGCACCCCGCGATTGTCTTTGGGATCGCTGTCGAACCAGTTGCCCCATTCATCGACGAACAGCCCGACCCGCTTCGCCGGATCGTACTTGTCCATGACCTTGCTGTGGCCTGTGATGTATTCATCCAGCACCCGCGCATTTGCGATCTGCTTGGCCCACCCGGCTTCGTCAAATCCCAGCGCCTGCCCTTTCACGTTCCAGTCACCACGCAGGGTATAATAATGCAGGCTGATCGCATCGATATTCTTGCCCGCATCCTTCATCATGGTTTCGGTGAACGCATAGTCGTCGCCGCTGGCGCCGCTCGCAACCTTGACCATCGGGCCATTTTCGCCCGGAGCGTTGACGAATGTCTGGTACCGGCGATGCATCACAGCCGATGAGGCCCCATCCATATTCCCGCCGCAACCCCAAGTCTCGTTGCCGATGCCGAAATATTTGACATGCCAGGGCTTGTCACGGCCATTGACCCGGCGCTCCTCGGCGAGCGTCGAATGCGATGCCGAGGTAATGTATTCCACCCATTGCCCCATCGCGCGCGGTTCCATCGAACCGGCGTTTCCGGAGAGATAGGCTTCGGCTCCGACCAGTTCGGCAAAATCCATGAATTCGTCGGTACCGAAGGCGTTGGTTTCGATCACTCCGCCCCATGAGCCATTGATCCGGGCCGGGCGCTTCTCACGCGGACCGATCCCGTCGCGCCAGTCGTATTGATCGGCAAAACAGCCGCCGGGCCAGCGGATCACCGGGACGTGCAGGTTCTGCAGCGCGTGAAGCACGTCGTTGCGGTAGCCCTTGGTATTGGGAATTGCGGACTCCGGTCCGACCCAAATCCCAGGATAGATCCCATTGCCCAGATGCTCGGCGAACTGTCCGTAGACTGCGGGCTCAATTTTGGGACCTGGGTGTTCGAGATCGATCGACACGGTGGCGGTCTCGGCCGTCGGCCCGGCCGATGCCGGGCTCCAAGCGCCGATCATGGCGGAACAGGCCACGGCAGCCATGGCGGCCTTCATTCGTCCGATAGTCACAAGCATACTCCTAGTT
>JBDUBN010000280.1:0-4064 GCA_040004085.1 Novosphingobium sp. | reverse complement strand
TCAGATGCTTCCGGCCCAGCAGTTCCGCAATCTGCACCGCGTTCAGCGCTGCACCCTTGCGCAGGTTGTCCGACACGCACCACAGCACGATGCCGTTGTCGACCGTCGGATCTTCGCGCACGCGGCTGATGTAAGTGGCGCTATCGCCTACGCATTCCACAGGAGTGACGTATCCACCGTCCTCGCGCTTGTCGACGAGCATGATGCCGGGAGCTTCACGCAGGATGTCCTGCGCCTGCTTGGCCGAGATTTCGTTCTCGAACTCGATGTTGATCGCTTCGGAGTGGCCGACAAACACTGGCACGCGCACGCAGGTGGCGTTCAGCTTGATCTTGGGGTCGAGGATCTTCTTGGTTTCGACCACCATCTTCCACTCTTCCTTGGTCGAACCGTCGTCCAGGAACACATCGATGTGCGGGATCACGTTGAAGGCGATCTGCTTGGTGAACTTCTTCGGTTCGGCGCTGTCACCAACGAAGATGTTGCGGCTCTGCTCGAACAGTTCATCCATGCCTTCCTTGCCCGCGCCGGAAACCGACTGGTAGGTGGAAACGACGACGCGCTTGATGGTGGCGAAATCGTGCAGCGGCTTCAATGCGACGACCAGCTGCGCAGTCGAGCAATTGGGGTTGGCGATGATGTTGCGCGCCTTGTAACCGTCAATCGCGTCGGGATTCACTTCCGGCACGATCAGCGGCACGTCGGGGTCCATGCGGTATAGCGACGAGTTGTCGATAACCACGCAGCCCTGCTTGGCGGCGCGCGGGGCGTGGATGGCGGTGGGGCCAGACCCGGCGGCAAACAGCGCGATGTCCCAGCCGGTGAAATCGAAATTCTCGATATTCTTGACCTTGAGCATCTTTCCGGTTTCGCCGAATTCCACTTCGCTGCCTTGCGAGCGCGAGCTGGCGACGGCGGCGATCTCGTCGATCGGGAATTCACGTTCGGCCAGAATGTTCAGCATTTCGCGGCCGACATTGCCCGTCGCGCCCACAACAACCACACGGTAACCCATGTCTCAATGACCTTTTGATAATTCACTTTCGTCATTGCGAGGAACGAAGTGACGAAGCAACCCAGAGCGGTCTACGGTTCGCTGGATTGCTTCGCTGCGCTCGCAATGACGAAGTAGCGTTGAAAAAGGAAACGGCCGGTCCTCCCTTAGGAAGCCGGCCGTTTCGGTCTGTCTGTCAAACCGATCCAGAAGGTGATCGGTATTCAGCTCATTCCGCAGCAGCCGTATCGTTGGTCCTAATGACCTTACGCTCAGCAATACGTGCGCGTTTGCCGGTGCGGCCACGCAGGTAGTACAGCTTGGCACGACGCACGACGCCGCGACGAACTACGGTGATGGAATCGATGTTGGGCGAATAGAGCGGGAATACGCGTTCCACGCCTTCGCCGAACGAAATTTTGCGAACGGTGAAGTTCGATCCGATGCCCTTGTTAGAACGGGCGATGCAGACGCCTTCATAGGCCTGAACGCGGGTGCGCTCGCCTTCGATGACCTTCACGCCGACGCGAAGGGTGTCGCCCGGACGGAAAGTCGGGATTGCGGTAGTTGCTTTGGCAATCGCCTTGGCGATTTCCTCGGCTTCAATCGTTTGAATCAGGTTCATTGACCCGGTCCTTCTTTTCATGCCGCGCGCCAGAGGCAGACTGGACCCGAGCGCCTGAATGACGCTCCCAAAGATCCGGCCTGCGTAACCGAGTGTCGATCTCCGACTGGCTTTTACGCCAAGCGGCAATCTTCGCATGATCCCCCGATCGCAGCACTTCGGGGATCGTGCGCCCTTCCCACATAGCGGGCCGGGTGTAGTGCGGATACTCAAGAAGACCGTTTTCAAACGACTCCTCGGACCCACTGGAAGGGGCGCCCATTACGCCGGGAAGCAAGCGAATGCAAGCGTCGAGCAGCATCAGCGCCGCCGGTTCGCCGCCCGACAGGACAATGTCGCCGATCGAGACTTCCTCGATTGCGCGGCATTGGAAAATCCGCTCGTCAAAACCCTCAAAACGCCCGCACAGAATGATGACGCCGGGGCCAGCCGCCAGTTCGCGCACGCGGGCCTGTGTGAGCGGTTTCCCGCGCGGGGTCATGGCAAGCACCGGGCAGTCAGGATGGCGGCTGAGGGCGTGGTCCACGGCGGCGGACAGCACATCCACCCGCAGCACCATCCCCGCCCCGCCGCCCGCAGGCGTATCATCAACGGTCTTGTGCTTATCGATGGCAAAGTCACGGATCTGGACGGGATCCAGCCCCCACCTCCCCTCCTCCCGCGCGCGTCCGGCGAGCGATACGCCCAGCGGGCCGGGGAACATCTCAGGGTAGAGGGTGAGGATTGTGGCGTGGAAGGTCATCGTTCAAACCACTGGCCGTTTTCGATCACCGCCGCAATGTGTCCAAGTTCCAAACGCTCAAACGGGCTTGGGTCATAAACTCGTCCACGGATCGGCCAGGTCAACAATCGCCAAATGAACCACAAACCGGTAAATAGATGAGGCTCGTTCAAATTAACAAAGCGCAGCCACGGCCATTGCCAAATGTGATCGCCAAACTCTGCTGCCAAAGTGCTGGCAAACTCTTCAACATCGTCCCCAGACATCCGCATATCCTGATCAACGGCAGTGGTCGCACTCAATCGATCCCGACGGATTCCTGACTGTTCGGCTGCTATATCGAGAACTCGCTGAAGTGTGAGGTCCATCAAACCGCCCAGTTCTCAACCATCAGCCCCGGCACGTCGGTGAAGTGCTTCTGATTATCCGTCACCAGTACCAAGCCTCGTGATAAGGCGTGGGCGGCAATCAGGCGATCGTAGCTGGCGCGTTTGAACGGCAATCGCGCGTAAGTTCGCGCCGCAGCCTCATCAAATGGCAAAAGGGTCACTTCTTCCAGCATCCCGTCAAGTGCAGCCTTCGGCGGCAGTTTGCCCAGTTCGGTTCCTAGTGCAACTTCGCCGAACGCAATTGCCGATGTGGCAAGGCTGCCCGCGTCACACTCGGCAACGCGGGCAGTCAGTGCGGGAATGTCGTCGATCAGAAGGCGAATAATGATGTTGGCGTCGAGCAGATATTTCAACGCCCATCATCCTTCCAGCCCTGCCAGTTTGGATCGTCCCACACCCGCGGACTATGATCGAACGCCCGCTCTTCGTCAGTCAGGGGTTTGAGCCACGGAGCTTTTCCAACGAATTTGCTGATATCGATCTTCCGCTTGGGCGCGTCGGCAAGTTTGAGCGAGTAGCCCCCGCCCTGCAACGCCATGAGTTCCATTTCCATACCAGCCTCCAGCCCCAATGCCGCTGGCAAACGCAGCGCCAGCGAGTTGCCCGATTTGAATACTTTGGCGCGGTAGCTTTTGGCATCACCGCTGGGCGCAGCCGAATTCCCACCCGGAGCCGAGTCCAGATTGAATGTGGCGCGCGCTTCGTTCAGGCGATTGGGTGATTTATCCGACATGGCGGCCTCCGTATATACGTCATGTATATACATCGTCGACCCGTGTCAAGTGACGTCGGCGAACGCTGCTTCGATCACCATGCGCTCGGCGTCCCACTCAGGGACCACCTCTACCTGCATCGGCACCATGAACTTTTTGCCGTCTGGCCGCTCGATTTCCAGCACGTCGCCCGCGCCGAAGTTTTCGACCGCGATACAATGTCCGAGCGCCTCACCCGTGGTGGAAACGGCGGGGAGGCCGATCAGGTCGGCGTGGTAGTATTCGCCCGCAGCCAGCGGCGGCAGGGCTGAACGCGGGACAGTGAGCGCGGTCCCGCGTAGTTTTTCGGCTGCGGTGCGGTCGGTGCATTCGACGAAGCGGGCAATGGCGCCGCCTTTGCGGTCGTCAGTCAGTTTTGTAACCGTCAGCGTTCCATTGTTAAAGGCGCGGTAGGGCTTTAGCCCCGCCGCGCCTTCACAGAACAGTTTAAGCCGGACCTCGCCCGTTATGCCATGCGCACCCGAAATGGCGGCGAGCGTAACGGGGCGGTCTTGCTGCAAAACTTAACCCTCAGCCTGTGCTTCGTCAGCAACGGCTTCGGCAGGTGCTTCTTCAGCGACTG
>JBDUBN010000279.1:0-4080 GCA_040004085.1 Novosphingobium sp. | reverse complement strand
GCTTACTTGGTCGCGTATTGACCCGGCTGGGCGTTGAAATTCTCGCGCGCAAACAGCTTGGCGGCGTTGGCCGTCTTGAACAGTTCTTCATGCAGCGTCGTCTTGACGATGGGATAGCCCTGCGAATTGTAATGCGTATCGCGGATCGACAAGCGGAAGTTGCCGGTTACGTCCTTGTTGATCAGGAAAGGGCGAAGGGGTGCGTCGGTAGAGCTCATGGTCTGATTCCTGCTTGCGTTATTATTTTCAATAAAATGCCGGGCAAAGCGTGTGCTCTGCCCGGCGGAAATTCAGCCGATCAAGTCGGCGACGATCTGCTTCAGCTCATGGTCTGACAGGACGCCCGGCGCGTTAGCGATCTGGGTAGTCCTGCCAACCAATACCCGGCGCAATGTTGCAAAAGCGGGGGCGAGCAGTCGGCTGGTAGAAAGAAGTGTAGAATGCATGTGTTTCCTTGGCGGCGTCCTGATGGACCATATGCCGCATTGAGTTTTGTCGGCTGACGCCGTGCCACATCGCATCAAATGGATATGGGCCTATTTCGTCAGGCAAGAATTTTCGGGCCATGATTGGCGTGAAGACAACGTCCCTCGCCAGTTCTTCCGCAGGGGAAGCGCCACAGTCCGTCATAAAAGACGTCAGTCCGGCGCGTATGGACCTATTCGCGAAGATTTACAACCTTTTCGGTCAAATACCTGATTTCTCTAGATTTTCTTGGCAAACCAGATGAGGTGATGCCCGCCCTTGCCATTGCTGCGCGCCCGCACGCGGACTTCATCGACAGCGAATCCGGCATTGCGCAATCGCTCGGCAAAACGCGGATCGGGCGCGGCGGACCAAACCGCCAACACCCCGCCGGGCCGCAGCGCGGCCTTGGCCAGACGCAGGCCTTTCTTGGAATAGAGCCGGTCGTTGGCCTCACGCGTTAATCCGTCCGGACCGTTATCAACATCGAGCAGGATAGCGTCATACGCCTCCTCCGCGCCATCGATCAGCCACGACACGTCGTCTTCGACCAGCACCACGCGCCGGTCGTCGAGGCAGCCGGCGGTCAATTCCGCCATCGGCCCGCGCGCCCATTCGATGATTTCGGGGACAATTTCAGCGACGGTCAGGTGCGCTTCCGGCCCCAGTGCCCCCAGCGCCGCGCGCAAGGTGAAGCCCATGCCGTAACCGCCGATCAGCAGATGCGGCGATTTGCGCGCGCCCAGCCGGTCGATGCTCATCACCGCCAGCGCCTCTTCCGAGCCGCTCATCCGGGTGTTCATCAATTCGTTGCGATCGAGCACGATGATATGATCGCGGCCATGCCGGAACAGGCGCAATTCCTCGCCGCCCGGAACCATGGCCGTGCCGATCAGTTCGCGCTGAATCATGAGATCATGTTAGCCAGAGCAAGGGCGGAGCGAATTAACGCCCGCCCTTCTTGGTCTTGCTGGCCTTGCGTGCGGCATAGCGCGCATCGCGGGCGGCCTTGCGTTCGGCTTCGATTTCTTCGGGCGACTTGATCAGCGCCAGCGCTGCAAGGCGGGCCTCTTCGGCGATGGCGGCTTGTTCAGCCTTGGCAGCTTCGCGCTCAGCCTTGGCCGCCGCGCGCTTTTCAGCCTGGGCCGTTTCCTTGGCGAGGCGTTCTGCGTTCAATCTTGCCAGCTCTGCGGGATCAATCGCGGGCTTGGCCTTCAGTTTGGCCAGCGCCTTTTCACGCGCCTGAGCCGCTGCACTAACGCGATCCTGAAAACTCGGTTCCTTGTAACCCGCCATACGTCTTCTACCTGGTCCTTATTTGTCTGAGTGCTGAAAATGAGTGCAAAAATAAAGCGGGGCGCCAATCAAGGCGCCCCGCTTCACTTGAAAAAAATCAAGCCGACTGAAGGTTAACAGCCGAGGTCTTGCCACGACGATCAGTTTCCAGCTCGTACGAAACGCGCTGATCCTTGTCGAGCGTACGCATGCCAGCAGCTTCAACTGCCGAAATGTGCACGAACGCATCGCCGCCGCCGCCTTCAGGCGCAATAAAGCCATAGCCCTTGTCGGCATTGAAAAATTTGACTGTTCCGGTAATCATAATGCGATCCTTGTCCGCAAGTTTGGCGGGCATATACGGAGGTTCCGCATATCCCGGCTTCGTGAGGCTAATTGGGGACAAAGGGTTGAGCCGAAGCGGCCCGATATCCGTCGATTGCGACGTCAGCGGCGGGCCTTTAGCACAGGTAATTCAGAATAACGACTCTTTCGTTGGTTTCTGGCTGGTGGGCAGGCGAAACGTCAAAGCAGGGAAGAAGTGGGTTCGCGCAGAGACGCAGTGATCCACAGAGGCGCGGAGGGGTTGCGTTTGGTCGAAGGCCTCTACAAATCTCCGCCGTCCCGCATACCCGGTTGTCAAAATGACGAGCTGGCTGCGCCGCAAGCATGACGTCCCCGCGTCTCTGCGGACCTCTGCGCCCTCTGCGCGAAACCCCCTTCACTTTCTCTACCGCCCTACCCACAAGGAATCGCCGGTTGGGTTTAAGCCAATGTCCTGCTAGGCGCGCGGCCATGTCGAGATTCCCATGTTAACGATCAACGCCATAACCGTGCGCCTTGGCGGCCGGACCATTCTGGACGGAGCCAGCGCGTCGATCCCGCCGGGCGGCCGCGTCGGGCTGATCGGGCGCAATGGCGCGGGCAAGTCCACGCTGATGAAAGTCATCATCGGTGAGCTTGATCCCGATGGCGGCGCGATTGAAATGCCAAAGCGCACCCGGCTCGGCTACATCGCGCAGGAAGCCCCCAGCGGCACCGCGACTCCGTTTGACACCGTGCTGGCCGCTGACACCGAGCGCGCCGACCTGCTCGAAGAATCCGAAGTGTGCACCGATCCCGACCGGCTCGGCGACGTGCACGAACGCCTGTTGGCCATCGACGCCTACAGCGCCCCGTCGCGCGCGGCGCGAATCCTCATCGGCCTCGGCTTTGACGAGGACATGCAGGGCCAGCCGCTCGACAGCTTCTCCGGCGGCTGGAAAATGCGCGTTGCCTTGGCCGCGCTGCTGTTTTCACAGCCCGATGTGCTGCTGCTGGACGAGCCCAGCAACCACCTCGATCTGGAAGCGACGCTGTGGCTGGAGAATTTCCTCAAGGCCTATCCCGGCACGCTCATCATCATCAGCCACGAGCGCGATTTGCTGAACAACGTGGTCGACAATATCCTGCACCTGCAGGGCGGCAAGGTGACGCTTTACGCGGGCGGCTATGACAGTTTCGAACGCCAGCGCGCCGAACGGGCGGCGCAGTTGGCCTCGGCCAAGGCATCGCAGGATGCCCAGCGCGCCCGGTTGCAGGACTACGTCTCGCGCAACTCAGCCCGCGCTTCCACCGCCAAGCAGGCGCAGTCGCGCGCCAAGATGCTGGCCAAGATGCAGCCGATCACCGCGCTGATCGACGATCCCTCGCTGAGCTTCGATTTCCCCAACCCCACCGAACTGCGCCCGCCGCTGATCACGCTCGATCTGGCGGCCGTCGGTTATGGCGACAAGCCGATCCTGCAGCGGCTGAACTTGCGCATTGATCCCGATGACCGAATCGCGCTGCTGGGCCGTAACGGCAACGGCAAGACCACGCTGGCGCGGCTGTTGGCGGCGCAACTGACGCCGATGGACGGCGAAATGCACGCCACCGGCAAGATGCAGATCGGCTATTTCACGCAGTATCAGGTGGAAGAACTGGCCGGAGACGCCACTCCGCTGGAACACATGACCCGTGCAATGCAGGGCGCAACGGCGGGTGCAGTGCGCGCGCAGCTGGGCCGATTCGGCTTTTCCGGCGGCCGGGCAACTTCGCAAGTCGGCACGCTGTCGGGCGGTGAACGCGCGCGGCTGGCCTTGGCGCTGGTCACCCGCGACGCGCCGCATCTGCTGATCCTTGACGAGCCGACCAACCACCTTGACGTCGACGCGCGCGAGGCACTGGTCCAGGCGCTCAATTCCTATGAAGGCGCGGTAATCCTGATCAGCCACGACCGCCACATGGTCGAGCTGACGGCGGATCGCCTCGTGCTGGTCGATAACGGCACGGCCAAGGATTACGATGGCAGCATGGAAA
>JBDUBN010000278.1:0-4097 GCA_040004085.1 Novosphingobium sp. | reverse complement strand
ACGGTCTATGACATCGAAGTGGGCGTGAAATCGCAGCTGTTCGATCGCAAGCTGACGATCAACGCGGCCGCCTACAACCAGTGGTACAAGGACATTCAGCGCACCCTGTCGTTCGGGTCGCCTCTGCGCAGCCTGGTGATCAACGCCGGCGGGGCGACCATCCGCGGCGGTGAAGTGGAAGTCACGGCAGCGCCGGTACCGTGGCTCGATTTGAGCGCGTCGGCCGCCTACAGCAATGCCCGCTACACCGACTTCTTCCGCGCCGAACTGGGCGACCTGTCGGGCAACTACTTCGCCATGGCGCCCGAGTTCACCTACACCCTCTCAGGCCAGCTCCACATTCCGGTGCCTGAGTCCGTGGGCAAGCTCGATCTGGGCGCCAGCTACTACCACCAGTCCAGCATCTACGTTTCCGACCTGAACCAGGGCGCCTTTACCGATATTCCGATCAAGGCATACGGCGTGCTCGACCTCACGGCCGACTGGCGCAATGTTGCGGGTTATCCGGTGGATCTGGGGGCCTATGTGAAGAACGTGACCAAGCAGCGCTACTACACCGGCGGCGCCACCGTCTATCCGTCGACCGGGACCTCCGGCTACATCATGGGTGAGCCGCGCCGCTGGGGCGTTTCGCTGACCTATCACTTTGGTGCGATGGCCCGCCGTTGAGCCTGCCCGGAGCTGCCTCTGCTCCCCCGGTTGCCATCTCGGCAGCCGGGGGGCTAGTCGGGGATGGGGACTATCCACGGCCGACCATCGCATGGTGGTCGGTCGTCGTGTTCTTCCTGCTCTACAACGTCTCGTATCTCGACCGGCAGATGCTGAACCTGCTGGTCGTGCCGATCCGCGCGACGCTCGGCATCAGCGATTTCCAGCTCAGTCTGCTGCAAGGCTTCGGATTTGCCGTGTTCTACACCGCTGTCGGTGTTCCGATCGGGTGGCTGGTCGATCACCGTCCGCGCCGCCGGATCATCTGCCTTGGCCTCGTCCTGTGGTCGTTCGCGGCTTCAGCCTGTGGCCTGGCCATGCACTACTGGCAGCTCGCTCTTGGCCGGGTTGGCGTCTCGGTGGGCGAGGCGACCCTCGCACCCGCCACCTATTCACTGCTCAGCGACATCTTCCCGCCAGGCAAGCTGGCTCTGCCGATGTCGATCATGGGCACCGGCGCGTCGCTCGGCGGTGCGCTGAGCGCGGTCATCGCCGGTTTTGTGGTCGATGCGGTGCCGCCCGGCGGCATGGAACTGCCGGTGTTGGGCAACCTGGTGGGCTGGCAAATCGCCCTGCTGTTGACGGGCGTTCCCGGGCTGCTGTTCGCCCCGCTGATCTTTACCGTTCCCGAGCCGCGCCGACGCGGCCTGACGCCTGTCGCCAACACGGACACGCCAGACCGGCCCGGTCGGGGCGAGGCCGGGCGCTACATCTGGCAGCGGCGGCGGTTCTACCTGGCGCACTTCTTCGGCTTCGGCTTCTATTCGATGTGCAATTACGGCGTGACCGCGTGGATGCCCACCTTCCTGATGCGCCACCATCACTGGTCACTGAAGCAGGCAGCGCTCACCACCGGCACTGTGACCCTGCTGGCCGGGGTGACGGGGGGCGCCTTGATGGGCTTCGTGGTCGATCGCTGGTATTCCAGTGGCAGACGCGATGCGCACCTCGTGTTCTTTGCAGGATGCGCGATATTGCAGGCGCTGTGCGTGGCCGGAGCGGTGCTGAGCCCCGATCCGCGCATGGCCATCCCCTTCCTTGTCCCGCAGGTGGCCGTTGCCAGCTTTACCGGAGTAGCCGGGGCCGCGCTCCAGATCGTGACGCCCGGGCGGATGCGCGGCCAGGTCTCGGCGGTCTATCTGTTGGTGTTCAACCTGATCGGGCTGGGCTGCGGCCCTTCGGTGGTGGCATTGTTCACCGACTTTGTTTTCCATGACGACAGCAAGGTGGGCTGGTCGCTGCTGCTGACTTTTGCAATCTTCGCGCCGATTGCAGCCGGGCTGATGTTGATGGCAGCGCGGGCGATCCGCGCGGGCGTGGTCAGCGCCCCGCCGGTTCAGAGCTGAAAGACTGGGTCTGGCAGGCTTGCAACCGAAGTGCCCGGCTGCCTCGCGAGGGTCTTGTAGAAGTCGTGCACGCGGATCAGGTCGGCCCGCATTTCGGCGATGGCCGCCTCGGCGTCGCGGGCACGCAGCGCGGTCAGCAGCCGCTCGCGCGATTGCAGGGTTTCAGGGCCGGGATCAGACCCCAGCTGTTCGGTGAAATGCCGTACCAGATCGGCCATGCTGTTCATGAACACCGCCAGCAGCGGATTGTGGGTTGCTGCTGCCAAGACGTCGTGAAACTCGATGTTGCAGCGCGATTTCTCGCGCAGGCGACCGCTTGCATAAAGCGCTCGCGCCCGCACGACGTTGGCCTCAAGGGCGCGCAGGTCGTCATCGGTCATGCGCTCGACCGCCAGCCGGATCATAACGTCGGCCAGTAGCAGGCGGGTATCCCACAAGTCGTCGAACGAGATATTGCCGAGCGACATGAGATCTCGCATGTTCGCGCTTATCACGTTCGGCCGCCCCGACGTGACAAAGGCCCCGCCGGTCTTGCCGGGCCGCAGATCGACGATCCCCGCCTGTTCCAGCGCGCGCAAACCTTCGCGCACGGCGTTGCGGCCGACGCCCAGCCGCGCGCTCAGGTCACGCTCGGCCGGTAGCTTGTCGCCCGGCTTGAGGTGGCCCTCCACGATCATCGCGCGAATCCGGTCAACTACCCCTTCGAAGGTCCGCACGGAACGGACACGCCCGAAATCAGGCTCGGTCGCGGGTGCCGTTGGGAAAGTTTCCATCGCCGTCCCTTACCCGCGTTTCAGCCGACAGCCAAGATTGCAAGCGCCTGCGCCGACAGCACGCCGCCATTGCCCTGCGCGATCGCAGTACGGGCACCGGGCACCTGCCGCTCACCGCATTCGCCGCGCAGCTGGCGCGTCGCCTCGATCAGGGTGAACAGGCCATACATTCCGGGGTGGGTACACGAGAGCCCGCCGCCGTTGGTGTTGACCGGCAGGCTACCCCCCGGCGCGATCCGCCCGTCTGAAACGAACCGCCCGCCTTCGCCCTTGGGACAGAAGCCCAGGTCTTCGAGGAACAGGATCGTGTTGATGGTGAAGGCATCGTACAACTGCACCGTATCGATATCCTGCGGGCAAACGCCGGCCGCAGCATAGGCGCGCGCGCCGCATTCCACCAGCGATGTGCGGGTCAGATCGGGCATGCACGAGATGTTGGCATGGCTGGTGCCGCTGGCGGCGCCCAGTACCTTGACCGGCTTGGCAACCAGATCGGCCGCACGATCGGCGCGGGTCATCACGATCGCCCCGCCGCCATCGGTGACGAGGCAGCAATCCAGCACTGACAGCGGATCGGAGATCAGCCGTGAGGCGCGATAATCATCCAGCGACAGCGGATCGCGCTTGAACGCCTCGGGGTTGAGCATGGCCCATTGCCGCGCCGCCACGGCTACCTCGCCCAGTTGGTCCTTGGTGGTCCCGAACTCGTGCATGTGGCGGGCTGTCGCCAGCGCATAGGCGCTGACCGGGAGCACCGGATTGTAGCGGGCTTCATAAGGCCACGGCTGCGACGCGCGGGAGAGCTTGCCCGTGGCCGAGGCCTGATTCGATCCAAAGGCGATCAGGGCGCAATCGATCAGCCCGGCATCCAGCAGCCATGCGGCGCGTTCGACATAGCTTTCGAACACGTTGCCGCCGGTCCGGCTGTTGTCCAGTACCTTGGGCTGAATGCCAAGGTACTGGGCAAAGTTCATGGCCCCGCCAAAGGTATCGGCGCTGTTGGTATAGAATAGCCCATCCACATCAGCAAAGGTCAGCCCGGCCTGCTTCAGCGCATCGCGCGCAGCAAGGGCGGCAAGGTCGTGCGGTTCATAGCCCGGCGCACGACCAGTGCCGAAGGTGCCGGTGCCGACGATTGCGGTCTTGCCAGTCGGGAATGCGCCCGCGCTCATGCTGCGTCCTTTCCGGCGGCGGAGGCTTCGTCGGGTACGAAGACCACCAGCGGACCGTCCTCTGCCTCCACGATCCGCGCGCGCACGGCCATGCCGAT